>NZ_RQFW01000023.1 GCF_004770145.1 Leptospira bourretii
GAGCTTAATTTTGGGTCACAGGTGTTAGGTTCTGAGGGGGAATTACGGGATTTGTGCGGATTGGTATGGAGAGATATGTGATATTTGAGTAAGTTTAGGGGTTGGCTGTATGTATGACTAAAAAGGCTAGATTTTGAGTAATTTGGCATAATAATGGACCCGCTAATTTGTGTTTGATTCTACATATTTAGCTTGAAAAAGCAAGGAAATTTCCGATTAATATTTTTTGCATGTAGCGTTCGTAAGATTTTACGCTAATTAGGCATTGAGGTAATTATTAGAAGGTTTGATATTTAAAGTATTGATTTTTATTTGTAAGATCGACTTAAACTTGCAGTATGTTTTAACGATATTGATTCTATAAATGAAATGGATTGAATCTTGTGAAAGCCGATGATTCGATAACTTGTAATTAAAAAGTCACAACGTTGTTCTCATTTTAATGTGAAATTGGAACGATTTTCTATTTTAGTTAAAAATATATAGTAGATTAAATTGCTTATAAGGCTTGAATGTCCTTATCGATTGGAAGATATTTTTCTTTTACATTTTCACCAGAATAAAAATCCAATAAATCCTTTTTGGTTAGTGTTCCTTTCCTAAGAAAACGCTTCAAATATTCTTGATTAAATTCCATTGAAAGTGTCGATTTCTCCAATTGCATTAGGATATTTTTGTTATTCTCAATATTGTTTTGTACTAGAAATTTTATATTCAAAACATCATTTATGTCTTTTATAATGCGGTTTATTATGATTGATAAAATATCTTTGTCTATTTCGATTTCTTTTGCATTTAAGGCTATATCACGAGCTAACATATAGGCTATTGCTAAATTGTTATAATCACCCTTTTGCGAATTGATAATTGCTATTAATCCGACTCCTGGAATATAGCATACATTTTCTGTTTTTTTCAGAATTGAGTTTTCTATTAAGGAAATATCAAACACTATTAAACTAACTTTGCTTTCCCTATTAGCTTGTGCTTCAATTAATTGACTCCAAGCTGAATCTGTTTTCCGAATAAAAATATCTTTTCCTTCAATATCACCTAAACGGATGCTTTTATCAAACTTACATTCAATTGATATTTTTAAATCTGGTGTTCCGTTTATTTCGCAAATTATATCACCCGTTTTGTTTTTAGAAATAACACCAGCCGAATTTCCTGTAAGATAGGCATGGTCTTTCATTTTTCTGTCTGAAAAGTATTCGTTTAAAAAATCAACAATTTCTTCTTCTGCCAATGTTCCTTTAATAGTTGATTTGAAGAATAGTTCCTTTTTCATTTCAAAAATTAACTTCAAACTTTCAAGTTCAGTTCCTAGTTCGTTAGAAGTTTTGGAAAGAAAAGTTGAAATCCTATCTTCCATCAATGCTAGTACACCAATATAAATTGCTTTTACAAGTTTTTCATCCCTTTCCGTGGCAGAAAGATTGTCAAAATAATTGAAGACTATCTGATTTTCAATTTCAAAATCTTTGACCTCTACTCTTTTGAGTTGTTGATTAATCTTTATTAAGTTTTTAGCCGATTCTTTCATAAGGATAAACATTTTTGTAATTTCTATGAAGATATGAACCTACAGAAGAAGCATTTCGTAAATTCTCAAATTCATGTAAGGGAACACCTTTGTAAACATAAAGACTTCCATCAAGAAACCTTACATACACTTGTTCATTTTGCTCAACATAACCAATACTTTCTACATTGCTTGAACTAACTGGAAACATTTCAGGTAAACTCATAATTTAAAATTTTTATTCCTCCAAGATTTTAAAAGACTTTTATATTCATTTTCACTATTTTTTAAAGATTGAAGCCATTTTTCCGAAGCTTTTGGGTCAGAACTTTTTGGAGCATTTGAAATTTTATAGAATTTTACTCTGGACGGAATCTTTACTGCTTCACCTGAAATTAATGCTTCTCCAGTTCTTAAACTTGGAAGTAAATCAATCATACTCTGTAATTCGTCTTGAACAGCAGACCTGATATGCCCTCTATCTTTTGAATTATTCATTCTTAAAGCTATCATAGTCCCGCATTGACTTAGAACGGTTTCATCCAATTCTGAAGGTCTTTGGGTAACTAGCAATAATCCGACACCGTATTTTCTTCCCTCTTTTGCAATCATTTGAACAGTTCTCGAAGATATAGATTGTTCTCCTGCTTTCAAATAACTATGAGCTTCTTCGAGGACAATTAGCAGTGGCTGGTTTTTTCCACCAACTTTAGTGTTCACGCCCCAAAATAGACCATCATAAATAATCTTTAAAAGTGTTCCTGAAATTGATGCCATTATTTCACTTGGAATACCAGATAAATCTAAAATCGTTATCGGTTTTGAATTCCCTATCCAGTCATAAAATAAACTATCAATATCTTTTAAAATTTTTGCATTTGCATCAGGAGTGAATTCACCAGGTGTAAATAAAAAACTGTAACTACTATCATTCAACTTGTTTCTCATGCTATCAAGAAACCCTAGTATTCCCTTTGCTTTTTGGTTTAAAAAAGGAGGGCTACTACCTAAGCCAGCGGAGGGATACTCATTCGATTTTAGTGATTCAATATCACCATCTTTCAGTCTTGTCGAAACTGTTATCCTATCACTTTGAAACGTTTTTCTTTCGAAATCATCTAACTCAAACCAAAGTTTTTTAATACTAAATGGTAATGGTGAATCTGCGGTGATAGATTCTTTTGCTACATCAATATTGTTTTCTTTGGCACTATCAATTTTTGCTTCAACAACTTTTTCTCTTATATACTCTCGATTAGCGTCCGTTAAATTTCCTGAAAATATTTTTATTAATTCATTAAATGGTAAAGCCCAATAAGGAATATAAAGTTTATTTTTCGCTTCTTTGGGATTTGATTCAATAACACGGGAATATTTTAAAAGAGCATCATTGTATTCACCATGCGGGTCAATAACTAATATTCTTGCACTTGGAAAATTTCTTTTGGCAATGGATTCCAATAATACGGAAACTGAATTTGACTTCCCACTTCCTGTTGAGCCTACTATCGCACAATGTCTTGAAATAAGTTTATCCAAATCAATTTTGGCATCAAGACTTTCAGAAACACTAATGTTTCCAACGGATATTGAATTAGAATCTTCATATCCACCATAAATAATCTCTAAATCATTAATTGTAACTAAGTGCACAATATCACCTGTTGAAGGATATTGAGTTACACCTCTTTCAAATCTTTTCCCAACTTGTTCGCCAGCTAAAACAATGGTTATCCAAATAGTGTTTTTAAATGTATCGTAATCTTTATAATAATTTTCTTTTAGGCTATCGGGTATTGCACTTGAACCAATTTGTGTAACTAATCCGTAAAGATTTGCATAACCTAAAGGAATCCTTACGAATGACCCAATCTGACCAACTCTATATACCACACCATCAATAATAGGCATATTAGATTTAATGTTATCAAATAGCTTGACCGAAATAGTATTTCCGCTTATACTATCGATTTCACCAATTTCTGTAATTTTACTTTTTGACATTTGTTCCAATTTTTTTGATTTCATTATCGCTAATCATTTCATTCAGAAAAGTAACCAGTTTATGAAAATCAGGTAATTTAAACTCACCTTTTCCTGTCCATATTTCATCTCCCTGAAATTCTTTATTCAATTCTTCGGAATAAGTTGGACTATCTTCATCAAAGTATAAATCTACGTTTACAGAATCTTCTTTACTAGGTTCTATTCGTAAACACCATTCCCCATAGTTGCATCCTATAATTGCGTGTCGCCCACCATAAATGGAAAGCTTCGAATTACTTTGTGCTAATTCAGAAAGTTTACTTTCTTTAGTTAGGGTAAATTGATTTTTTCCATTTTCAGCTTGGATTTTATCGTAAACAAAGCCAATAACATGAGAAGTTGTGTTCGTTTTTAAAGCGGAAACAATTCTTTCGTTGATATGTTCATCACCCCATGAATAACCGCAAGTAAATAGAATAGAATCGTCTTTTTTTAAAAAATTAGTAAGTCTATCTAACAAACTTTCGTAAGGTTGTTTTTTAGAATCTTTATACTTCAACGACGAAGGATAAATAAGAATGTCATTGTCATCTGGAGATATTCTTAAAATTTTCTCTGTTTCTTTGTCAAAGTGCCATCCTAGTGAACCGTGAATTTTCCATAATTTTGTTTGCTTTGGTAAAAATTCCAAGTCTTCAACAGTTTCAGGATTAAAAAAAGGTCTGAGACTCCCACAGAAACCGTCGTAGTAGGGAATTTCTTTTTGTTCGAGTCCGAGCTCAAATAGGAAATCGTAGTTTGTAGTAAAGATTTCAATAGGATACTTTCTTTCTGCTTGTCCTATCCAATTGGCAAAATCTGTATGAACCAATTCAGCAACAATTTCTTTAGAAGCAATTTTTGTCTCATCAACTTTATGTACACTTACTGCCTTCCTTACATTTTTTTTAATCTCAATTATAAGATTTAAAAATTCATCTTTTTTTAAGTTGTTTAAGGTTCCCTCACCTATAAAACTGGCTTTTTGCTCAAGATTTGAAAGGATATTTTCAATATTAAAATATGACTCTCCGATTTCATTTTTAATTTCAGCTAATGCTTGTTCATATTTTTTATCTACTTCACTTGCAATTTTTACAATTTCTATAGTCATCTGAGCAATGGCTGGGACTGTTAATGTTTTTTCACTTTTTTTTGAAAGAGAACTGCCTGCACCAAATAAGAATCCAATTCTTTTTTTATCGGAGATTAGTATTTGTTTAATTCCTCTTATATACTCCGAAGGATCATGGGTTATCATAGTAATATTTTTAATTTCCTGTATTTTAATTTTTTAAATAATATCCTCTTTATGTTGAAAATAAAAACTCAAATGAATTTATATAAATTATTATTTTCCAAAAATCGCAACTTGCAGAGGTTACACTAAATTATAGAAATTTAGCCTAAATGTATAAAAAGCAATAAAAAAATGGTTTTTTCTTTTTTTTGAATTTGAAAATTCTATGTAATGAGTTGATTTATTATAAATAATTTAAATTATACATTACTGATCATTTCACCTTTTTGTCATCGAATGAATGTACCAGTGCCTGGTGAAGTGGCTTTGTTTTGGTCTTCATTGAACTCACTTATCTATATTTTTATTGGAGTAGTTCTGTGTGTATTCCATTTTTCAAGATAAATTTGCCTCGAAAATCCATGAGTGTTTTGATGGGTAGCGAAGCGTGTTTAAGTTAGATAACCTCTTATCTGAATTTAGAATTAACATGGGAATTTATTTTTAATTAAAATAAAGAAGGCTGGTTTTCGATTTTCTTTTTTGTCTTAGTCGAAATTAATTTATAATCCATTTCTGTTCTGTCAAATTGTTTAAGAAGATGTGTAGGATTTGCGGTCTCGTTACTTAGCCATTTTGTGTAATTTGAGATTGGAACAATGACTGGTTGTCGATGATGAATCGTTTTTATTTTCTCATTCGCTTCTGATGTAATAATAACAAAGCAGTTTTGATTTTTTCCTTCAGCATCTACATAGATTATTGTAAGTCCAGCGAAAGCAAATATTTGATTCGTTGAATTATATATTTCATATTTTTCGGTTGTAAATTTATCTACCTCCTTCCATTCAAAATATGATGTCGCTGGTATAAGTAGACGATTTCCCCTTAAAGCCTTCGACCAGAGGGGGGAAGTTTCTAGCTTCTCTATAGTTGCTACATTCACTTGATCTTTCAATGGCTTACCATTAATCACAAGATTTTTAGCACCCCAATGTTTGCTTTCTAAAACGTTTTGTGTAGTTGGTCTAAAAATGACTTCTTCAATCTTTGATGGGAAAACTTCTTTTTCTATTCTTTCTTCTGAATTCCTAAGACCACCTTCATATGCTAACTCGAACTGTTCTATAACTTGAGAAGAAGAAGCATTTAATGCATAACGACCGCACATATCTAGACTATATCCTGTCAAATTTGAAAATCAATTGGTTTTGGCGTAAACTCTTGAAAAAAAGTTCGTCAAACAGATGCTCAGCTACTTCCTCAAACGCCTTTATTAAATACTCTTTATAGAATGGTGCAAAAATATTGGGTTTAATTTTTAACTTCAATATTGCTTCTTCAGAGGCATACTCTTTTGCACCGTATTTATTTCGCACGACTAAATACTTGATTTTTTCACCAGGATTGATTTCGATTTTCAATTCGTTTAACTGCTTTATACTTTGGGTGGACTGGCTATTTACTTTATATTCATCTAAACCTTTTGTGATGGTTTTTTTTAAGAGTAACGATTTCCAGTGAACTTGTTCGTCGTTGAGTGTTTTTTCAAACTTGTAAAAGAGTTTAATATATTCGTTTTTTTTACTTTTTAATTCTATTATAGTATCACAATCCTGAAATAATTTTAGTAATTCATTCTGGAAGGATTTTATAAATTCAGGTGTGTCTTTTCGCCTTATAAATATACCTCTTACTTTTAATTTTCCTGATTTTAATTTACCGAAGTATCTATTTACTACACCAATTTCTGGGTCTTGCTTTGAAGAAGGGAATACCAGCCAAGCATATTCTCCTTCGATCTTTAGTTCTATTTTTGTATTTTCGCTTATTGTATTGCATAAGGTAATAATTTCTTCTTTTGCTATTACAGTTCTGTTTTCCGTAGCGACGAAGAGAGAATCAGTCATTGCATGTAAAACAATCAAGTTGCTATTGTCTTCAATGATTTCTTTCGCAGTTAGAAGAACTTCTCTACCGATAGCAGTTACTGACTCATGACTTTCTAACCGACCGAATTTTGCATTCCGATATCCTAAATAGCCGAAAGAGGTAACCAGCATCCATTTGAGTGCATTTTGGCGAGCTTCATATATTTCCGACTCTTCCTCCTCCAGTCTCTGCTTATAATATTTTCTCCTAGCTAAAATGTTTTCCAATGCTTCGGATACTATACCTCTACGTTTGCCACAAATATAATAATCCGTCCCAGGAATAAACCACTTCTCTGATTCATCTTCGCAACAAAGGCAATTAACTGTTTCTGGGCTAAGATTATAGTGGGACATTATCGATGGATACATTTGGGCGAAATCAAGCTGTATAATATTTTCTAAAATCACGCCTAAAGACATATCTGGAATACTAACTAAACCTCCTTTATCGACTCTAATCAAATCATATAAGGTTCTTTTGTTTTCAATTGATGCCTTTTGCCAGGGAACAAGATAGTCATGTTTTAGTGCTATTGCTGTTTCTATGTTTGTTAATGCAGTCCCTGTACTTGAACGTGCCATTTTTTGAATAGGTATCCGACTTAACCTTGCTAGTTCAATTATTCCGTATAAGAAAGATTCCTTGAATATGAATGAATTATTACTATCGATATGAATTCTACCAAATAATGGATAGCTTGAAGCTCGGAAAATCACCTGACCATAAGTTTCGAAAGACGTTCCTTTGTTGATAATTTTTCTTATTGTCTTATTTTTATCCCTATCGAAAAGCAAAGGAATTTTCAACCTTTGAGATAGGTTAAATAAAAAAGGAAAAATAGCCTGATCACCGAAAGAACTTAATATTATGTCTGGGTCATGGTATTCCAGAATTTCATTAATTCGTTTTAGTAAATCGGTCGCATTCTGAAAGAATAATTCCTCATAGAATGAATCACCAGCCCGCATTACAATTGGGTTTTGTATCGAGTAGGCTAGACGATGATTCTCTTTATAAGAAATTTCTAAATAAGTGAGTTTCGGATAATCATAATTATAACTTTTTAGGTCAGATATACTTTTGATAGAGATGATTTTTTTGTTTTCGTATGTAATCCTTACAATTCCAAAAGGAAATATACTTTTTTCTGTGAGATATGATGTGGTGATATCTATATCCGAATGAAATATTTCTAATTTTTCATAAAAGGCATAGAGCTTTTGATAAATGGTTTTCAATACAGTCGGCTTTGTTAAACGGATTTTTTTTACTTTCATCCACTCGCCTTTGTAGAAGGATTTCTTTTCTATGATTTCAGGCTCTTCATATAATGCTTTTAATTGCCGTAACCTTTCAATGAATTTAATCTCGTAGGGAGCATTCCCTTTGATATAGATTGTTGGATAGTATTCATCGATAAAGCATTGTATAGAATTTTCATTCTTTACCCAAATAATGATCTGTTCTTCAACATTATATATATCAAATAGGTAGCCTTCAAAAGTCTGAACCATCGGTTTTACTCAACTTCTGGATTTGTAACTTCATTTCTTCCAAGTCACTTTTCAGTTCTACATAGGCAGACAGTAAAACCGTTTCAATAGAATATGGGTTAGAAGCCATGACGCCAGCCACTAATTGCCGTTTACCGATCCTCATGATTTCATCAAAGGCACTTTGATGTTTTTTTGCTAAACCACGCCTGAAATCTTTAAATCTATCCTCATATAGCGACGCAATTTGCCTAGAGTAGGGAGTAATGGTTCTGCCCATATATTTTGCCTCTTTGGTTTGGTAATTTCTCTGGAAGTTGTATAATTTTTCCGCATTTCTCTAAGTTATGTAGATATTGATAATATATGACATCATCCTTGGGTGTAGACTCAGAAAAAATAAATGGTATTTGCAATTGGACAAAGCGTTCTAGTTTTTGAGTTAATATTTTTAACAAATGCACACGTTCATCTTTTTTAACATCTCCGTCAAAAAACTGCTTAGAGGGTGCGAGAAAAATTTGAATAACCCTTTCAGTTTCGTTTCTTTGATAACTTGTTGAAATTGTATTAAAGAGGTCAAGGAGCTGATAGGGAGTAAAAGCCCTTTGCAGGGTGATATTATGTAGAGCAAAAAAATCCATACCTTTAGTTGCCTCGGCGATTTGCATTGCTCGTAGACGAATGGCACAGTCAATTATATGTACTTTCTGGTGATTACACAATAGCCGTTCAATAATAGTATGTGCTACCGAATTTGCAGACCGACCTACTGCAATACTGTTGATAAAATTCTTAGGAATTATTTCAGGAAGCATATCTTAGGATATGCCAAAGGGTCAAAATATGTAAACAATTATTTGCTTAACAAATGACTAGTTATGCGAAATCCCGATAAAAAAATGGAAAAAGGGTGGAAGTTCCAGGGTTTACCCTTTGTTCTTATTTGACAGAATGGAAGTTTACTGTAGGCTCTTTCCGAAATCATAGAAGATTGAATCAAAGATTAAACTGATTGGTAGAAAACAGTTATTTGAAAGTTCGATATACAGCAAAATTTATAAATAGTATGGTCTGCCATTGAAAGAAACACATATAGTTAAAATCGGAAATGAATGTCATTTTTTCACGCTGATAAAAGAGGGACGTCTCAAATCTTATTGTGGTCTCCAGTCAAAGCCAAATTATGAGTTCAAGAATCTAAAAAATATTTTCCATTCTAATTGGGAGTTGGATTATTATATAGGTGACTGCACTATATTATTTTGTGATATTTGTAGACATAGATATAAAAATCCTAACAAATACCAGATACAATAATTTAATTTGGTTCATCGAAAATTCCAAAAACCTTAGATATTATGTTAAAGGATTAACCGAATTGTTTAATATCGCTGGATTTAATTGCTGATTTGTATTTATTGATTTAAATCCTTCTAATTTAATTGTTTGGTATTAATTTTGCCAAATATTTTAGATAACCATTCTAAACCTTTTGAATTATATGTTACTAGGGAGTCGATAAATTACGATAAAAACCTTTCGAAGTTGTTAATATTCATTTCCATGAAAACTGAAAGTATTAAGCCAAGCGATTATTTACAGAATTCCCCAAATACGTTTATTTTAAACATCGATCAAATCCTTAGGTTTAACTTTTAAGTGTTTAGAAATTTTTAAAAGGGACTCTATCGTGACATTGGCTTTCCCAGCCTCGATGTCCTGGAGCGTCCGCACTGGAACCGCATTATCTCCTTCATCAAGGTTTTCTTGCGTTAATCCTTGTTCTTTTCTCAATTTTTTGATTTTTTTACCAATTTTATTTAAAAATTCTTCTAATTCCACACACGGTATAATGTGCTTTTCTTGACAAAAATGGAACACGGTATACCGTGTGCTTAAACTTTTTGAAGGATTCCAAATGACCACAAAACAAGCTTTAGCTTTGAGTAAACCCGTATTATACGGCTTAATTTTAATCGTAATTTCAATGTCAGAAATTTTGGCTAATGATGGCTTACTTGATGGAGTTCCATATATAGACAGCTCTACTTCGACGGATTCGCAATCGCCTTACTTAATTTGTTTAAGTGAGCATCTTTTTCAGATAGAAGCAGGGAAATGGGAGGATAGTAAATCTAAATCAAAGAAAGAAGGTAATTTAATCTATTATAAAAAGCAAGGTAAACTGTTAGAAATTTATAAAGAAGAAAAGAAAATTAGAATTAATCAGAATGATCAGATGCGTTTTAAGATAAACCAAATTTCATCAAATCAATTTGAAGATGTTTATCTCGGAATAAAAGATGAAAATGAGGCTACCGAGCCAAGCTACCTACTATATCACTATAAACCAAAAAATGTAATTGTACTTAATTATTTTGGTGGAGGTTCAGCGTTTGGCTTTAATTTCATGTCGGCGACAACTGCCAATTTTATGTGCAAACCAATGATTATAAGCAAGTAAAGAAAAGGAAAAATAAATGGTTTCTCAAAAAAAAATATTAAAGCAAATAGACAAAAAGATTTCTAACCAGCTTTTACTCCAAGAAAATATTCTCAATATTCAAAGTGAGCAGTTAGAGATTACTAAACAAATTCAAGCACAGCTTGACCAAGAAAAGGCTTCCAAAGATTTTCAAAAAAAAATTAAAACTATAGTATATGAAATAAAAACAAAATCCGAAGTTTTTTTACAAGGAAATTCAAACGAAGAAATTAAACAATCCGCATCCATAATTTGGATGATGATAATGGATCGATACGGACTGAAAAGTTCTATTTTTGAAGAGATAACTGATAAAGAGTATTGCGACTCAACTATTAAATTTTTGAATACTTATTCAAATAAGGCAAATCCACAATTAAGAAGAATAGTAGAAAATTATATCGAACATATTTTTAAAAATGAAGAAATTGAAAACTTGAAGAGAGACTTTATAAATCATTATAAGGAAAATGAAGGTAAAGTAAAGTTAATGAAGATTTTATCGTTTATTCCTCCGTTTTTCTTCTTTAGAAAGACTTTAATTTACCTACAGGAAAATGCCATATATAGTCAGTTCAGAGGAATTGCGGCTCTGACGAAAATGTTCGATTTAATTTGGAAACAGCAGCAAAGTCAAGGTTCATCCTCAATTAGCTTTTTCTCATTAGACAAATATCCATACCTTGGTCAATATCCTGATTTAAAAAATATAAAGTCCTTGAAAGATTTCTATATATATACTGATAAAAAAAATCTAGAAAACCAAGTTGTAATCGATGAATTTGAAAATGAATTTCCAGATTTGAAACAGATATCTTTTTAAATTTCTAGAAATCATAATAGGAAGATAGGTTATGCAAAATTTAATTACATTTCTACTAACATTAACATTGCTTATATCATGTAATACCGAAAAAAAAGATGAGTCAGGGATGCTTATATTCGGTTTACTCACAGCATCTGCAACTAATTCAGGCTTATTTCGATTAAACCTGGCAAACGCTCAAGCATTGGGTGTGGGTAACTCTTCTACTGGTTTAAATAAGGCGTCTTCTGTTAGATCATTATCTTCTTCTAATAATCTTTATAGTATTGAACCTGGTGGAGTGATAATCTCTGGTCTCGCTGAAGGAAGCGGAACATTTAGAGTATCAAAAGTTTATCCAGGCAAAAAAAATATCTATTTATCATTAGTCAGTGTTTATATTGCTGGCGGTCGTCAGGCTTTTTGTCCATTGGCAAAAGCAGATTCTGATGGTAGTGTGACTTGTGTTGACCCTGATTTAAAAAGAATCTTACCTTTACCTGGTTCATTAAATAGAGTTGATCCTAAAAATAATGATCCAGTGCAAGTAGATACGAATGATGGCGTTTATTATTATGGTGAAAAAGTATTTGGTAGCCCTTTATTATATTATGCTACTTCATCTGGCGTTATAACTACGATTGAGTTACCTCCTACTGATCTTCAATATTACTATATTACTTCGGGTCAAGAAAGAATCGTTTCTCATGTTCAAAAGTCTGATGGTGTAAGATACTTATCTGTGTTTAACAATAGTAATGGTAGATTAGACTTGTCTGATATATCAACGAATACATGGATATATCAACGAACTTTTGGAAAGTATTTAGTAAATCCTGGAATCCCTAATGATTCAAATAACGATGTGATTAAAGAATATAATCCATCTAATAATTCAGTAACGAATAAAATTCAAGCTAGTGGTATTGCTAACTATGATACTTACAATACAACTGGTTTTGTAGGTAGACTGCAAGACATCCGAAAGATTATGGAAATTGGTGGGGTAACTTATTTTTTCTCTGATCATGAAGCTTGTCACACAGGACATTTAAGAAGACAGTTAGGAAACCTATATAGATATACAGGAGATACAACTTTAGAGTGGATACCAATTGGAGCAGATAGTAATAATCAAACTATTAAGAGTATTGAATTGATAGAGGCTGTAGGAGGAAACAAGGTATTAGTTTGGGGGTAC
The DNA here is from genome assembly GCF_004770145.1 of Leptospira bourretii. Taxonomy (NCBI): domain Bacteria; kingdom Pseudomonadati; phylum Spirochaetota; class Leptospiria; order Leptospirales; family Leptospiraceae; genus Leptospira; species Leptospira bourretii. Next base: position 12,713 of record NZ_RQFW01000023.1, read on the forward strand.
ACAACAGTAACCACAAATGGAACTGAAGGAGCTATGATTACTCAAACAAAGTCTGATAGTAATCTTTCTTTGATTCTATTTGATGTAATCACTAGAAGTTCAACTACTTTGGCTACTTACAATGGTGATAGTATAAAGATTTCTAAAATTGAATATTCTCCTGGATTAAATATCGCTTATTTGACAGCTATTGATACTACTACCAATAAATCAATCACTGGTAGAGTAGAGCTTTCTAATAATGCAGTATCTTTCACTCGAACAGTAGAATTGAATCAAGTCGCACCAATAAAATAATATATGGTCAAAAGACTCGTTGCAAAAAAAAATATTATTGGATTTTGTTTTTAAAGTTCTTTTTTTGCACTGATTAGGCTATAATTTATAAAAATAAATTATTTTCATCCTTTGATGACAACGAAATAATTATTTTAATTGCGATGCAGATGGTTGTTTTTTAATGAAATGAATTAAGGTAACCTTGGTTAGCTTCTAATTTCGTATTCAAAAAATCAAGAGTAGATGCAATTTTACTTTGAATTGTTATTAAATCCTTATTGGTCATTTCTCTCAAAAAATCACTTCCAAAAATTAGAGATACTATCTTGTTTTTGGTTGAATTCGCTGGCAGTGCCAATCGACCAGTTCCCAGACCAACTGCCAACATTTTAGTAAATCCTAGTAAATTTCCTTTTTGGCTTATATCGATAACTTCATTCGAGGGTGCCTTTGGTGAATAATACGGTAATCTAACAATTATTAATTTAAGAAATCGGTTACTTTTTCTTCCGCAAGTCGTCTCAATTTCATAAAGAATTGGTGCATTAGACATCAAATTTGAAATAATTTTAGTTGTTTCCATTCTTATTAATAATTGCTCAAGTAGAAGCATGCATATCAATTAGAATTTTCAAGTAAAAAGAAATAATCTCTAACAAGTGATAGCTTTCACACTGTAGTCTGAATTTTTAAAGATTGATTTTTGCCAAATTTCTGATATAATTGATTTAATAAATATTTTTTATATTCTTACAGATGAAAAAGGTGTTTAGCAATGGATATAGTCGTCAAAAGATTTCAACAATGGAAGTAAGTGACTTAATTATTAATTCAGTGAATTTTTTTGATTGAATACTACCTTTTCCAAATCGGAGATACTATGGATTATAAGTTATCTTTGCTTTCCGATAGTAAAGTTAAAATGTTTCTTATTAAATATTTAAGTGATGATCCTAACTGTTTCCTTTGTTTACTGTTGTTCAATGGAAAATCCTATGGATTCTGGTTGGTCGATGAGTATTTCGAAAATATTAAATTAGAAATATCTATTTCATACCAATTTGATAAATTAAAAAATATAGAAAAATAGGGATGAATTTAAGCAATTTATAAAGAATGCTCAGTAAATTAAATGTATAGTCTTATTGCGATTTCAAAATTTCGGAAACAAATTCTTAAAAGTTATATTCCAGAAATTAATAGTCTATGTGTAATTAAGTTTTCGAAATCTTTATCTGCCCAAGAGATAGTTCGTTTTTTTAATAATGCTAATTATCTAACTGGTGAAATAAAGCCAGCTAAAGTCAAGAATAGAAAAAGTAATTTTTTAATTATATTCAATATAGATCGACCATTCCTGATGAAATATTCAAAATCTTTGAATCTAGATTGTTTTCGAATTATAGAATTAATTAGAGGTAGTCAAAGATTTGAAATTGAATCAGTAATATATGAAGGATATAAAATAAATACAAGTTCTGGGTTTCGGAATTTTATAAAAATATTTTTGAGTTTTGTTTTGGAGGAAGGTCTTTTATACAAAGAATATTTTAAAATTAGGCGAAATCCTGACTTAATCAAATTTAAATCTGATTATAAAAGAATGAAATATTATGGTCAGCGATTTAGTTTCAGTAAAGAAGAAATTGATAATTTAGAAAGTTGCACTGAACTAACCAATATTTACAAAGATGAGATTATTAGAAGACAAATTTTATTGGAACAAAGTTCAAATTTATCAGAATCATTTCGCTGGAAATGTCGTGGTATAATTAAGAATATGCTTTTCAATCTAGATGAAATTGAAAACAAATATTGATATTCAAAATTTTAAAATGAATTTATTTTCTGAATTTTATCGTAGATATGACTCTAAATCACCTATTATAGATACTTAAAATCATAGGGGATTATTTTCTTTAAGTTTTAGAAAAACATAAAAGCTCATCTTACGAATTCTGATATAAAATGTTAAGAGTAAAATGAATTAGCTGAATTTGATGTTTCCAAACTATGACATAGTCTTGAAATAGAGTGATTTCAAAATTTAATAAAATTATTTACAAGAACATTTCAGAAAATATCTGTGGATAAAATCACTTTTCTAGAAAAAGTTTTTTTGCCATAAATCTACTTGCTGAGCACTCACGGAGAGTTAAGTCAGCCTTTGATTGGTTCGACGAAGGATAAGGTCTTCACGGAGAAGAGATTACCTTCTTGTAGCGTTAATTCTGAATTTTCACTGCAAATAGACAAATGTTGAACCACAGGAAATTGGAAATTAGTTTCAACTCCGCCAGAGGCATACTTACTTCAATAGAGAGGTGCGATTTTTAGGAGAATCGCATGAGACCAGTACAGTGGATTGTAACCAATCAATCATTTAATTTTAGTCGAGAATCTTTGATTAGTGTAAGTATCATATTATTTACATATTTCATCGGAATTATAAATTGTGACATAGCAAAATCTTCAGTCAGAAGACTTCACTATTTAAATAGCGAGGTTTTCTATGTTTAATCAAATTAGCAAAGAAACTATTGAACAATTTTTCGGAAGCCCACTAGCATTTTGGCGGGAAGATGAATATTTTACATTAAATCCATTACGTGCAGATAGAAACGTCGGCTCATTTCATATAAATGTAAATGGCAAATGGTTTGATCATGCTACAAAGGAAGGTGGCGGTATAATTGAACTTTTGTCTAAGAGTGAAAAAATTTCAGAAAAAGAAGCCTACCATAAATTGTTCGGAGAAAACTATTTAAATAAAAGATTATCAAATCCGAAAATTTTTGATAAATGGTATGATACGAATTATCAGTTGCTTAACTTGCGTTTGGTTAAAAGTTATGATCATTTTGGCAATCGGATATTCTATTGGCAAAACTCCTTAGATGGAGTGGACTGGAAAAGAGGCAAAAAGAATAAGAAAACACTTTTGTATAATCTGCTTAATGTTAGGAATGCAAAGATAGTTTTTTTCGTTGAAGGAGAAGGTTGCGTTGAAAGCATTCAACAGGTATTAGAAAATCCTGACTACTCGGCTACAACAACTGGCAGTGCCAGTAGCTGGACACCTAAAATCAAAGTTGAATGTGTTTCGCTACTTCAAGGAAAAATTGTCTATATCATGCCAGATAATGATGACGAAGGGAGAGCATACGCACAGCAAGTCTATGATTCCCTCTCAAGCAATAATATTGAAGTTTATATACTTGATTTGCCTGGATTAAAAGATATCCAAATAAAAAAAGATAATTCTTTGGTTTTTGAAAAACAGGATGTTGCAGATTGGTTAAATGCTGGCAATAAAATAAATACAATATTGGAGTTATGTGAGCAAGTTAGGAAATCCAATACGAAACCATCTTCAAATAACCTTCCTTTAGATTGGAAGACGATAAAAGATTTGGTTAGGAATTGCGATACATTTGCGGCTATTGACATTGTATTAAGAAATCGATATGAGAAGAGATTTAATAAAGTAACCTACCAGGCTGATATTAGATTAATCGGAAGCAATGAATGGTTAACTGTTGACGATAGACTATTTCAGACATTATGGAAGGATATTAATACAGGTTTAGATGGATCAGGTAAGAGGATTTCTAGTGAACTTTTACACGCAGCTTTGAACTCAATTTCTGGTGATGACTATGATCCATTTATTGAATGGGCAGAAAGAATTCAGTTAAGGAACTTCGAGGAGGAAGGAGATTCCGAATTAGCTAAGTTGTTTTCTTATTTAAAAACGGAAAGTGAAAGGGAAGATGACTTTTTTAAACTAGCGATGACTCGTTGGTTAATTGGATTTTATCGATTGATGTTAAACCAAGTTGAAAAAAATGAAATATGTCCAGTAATTTCGGGAAGGCAAGGAATTGGAAAAAATAGGTTAATAGATAAATTATTTGAATCGATAGATAGAAAGTATATTTTTACTGGTTCAATTCAGGCAGATAATAAAGATTCTAGGAAGCGAATAGCAACAATGGCATTAATAAATCTTGATGAATTTGATGCTACAACTAGAAAATCTGATATATCTGCACTAAAAAGTTTAATTACTTCAACTGAATTTATTGATAGGCTGCCGTATGGAAGAACCGACACTTTCCTAAAAAGACGTACCTCCTTCATAGCGTCAATAAACGCAGAAGAGTCAATTCTTAATGATGATACTGGTACAAGAAGATTTCCGACCTTTAGACTAACTGAAATAAATTTAGACAAAGTATTGGAACTGGATACTCTGAAAATTTGGGGAGAAATAAAATACCTTTTTGAAAAGAAAAAAGTAGATTCCTTTTTTACTGATTCGGAACTTTCAGCTTTGGAAAAGCGAAATGAAAAATTTGTTAAGAAAGAAGCTTTTGAGGATTATATTAAAGAAAAATATTCTCCAAATCCGATTGATAATTTTTCGAAGCGGAGAGAACTAACTTCTGCCCAAGTAATAGACGAAGTAACTAGTGAAGCAGTTAAGAAAAATTTAACAGTTGATAAGGCGGGAAAAATACTGAAAAAAGCAGGCTTTACTCAAATTAAGCGGAGATGTCGGTATTTTATTCTTTTCGAAAAGATCGAAACTCCCATGAATTTGGTTAATGGAACTATATTCGTTTCAAATGATTTAATTTTAACAGATTAATGTAGAATTAAATAGAACCATTTTGGCTAGGAGAATATAAAACCTCCTAGTTCTTTTGGCAATCACCTCACTGATAGAATGTTTTTTCCATCTTTTGTATTTGAAACCACCTACTTCCTTCTAGAGGTGGAGTGAGATTCTCTGATTATTTGGGGATTTAAGGTCAATACAAAGGAATAACCATCTCTCCCACCCTATTTTAACAAAATATAAATTTAGTTAGTAAGATTTAATAATAATAATTATGTAGTTCAGCTTTTTATAATTTTAGATGGTAAGATGGAAATTATCCTTTTGTAAAATATTTAAAATTGTAGAAATTTATAAGACCTATCGTTTGTTAATTCAAATTT
>NZ_RQFW01000024.1 GCF_004770145.1 Leptospira bourretii
TCTTCGTTAACTTTGAATACCAAGGTTTTGAAGAAACAATCCTACGTTTGAATGCTATTTTTTTGGATCAAGTCGCACCCTCCTTACAAAAATTAAAACTCAGATCGGACAAGAAGATAACGATAGTGAAGGCGGATAATTTTCTTTAGCAAATATTTTTGTGAACGTATCAAAAACTTACAAGGGATAGGGATATAAAATAAATAGGATGATCATGTGTCTATGAATGGTAAAACCTCAATTGAACCAAAAAATTAAAGAAGCATTCAGTATCCTTTTGATAAGAATTAACTCATATCTCAATATTCTTAGGTTGGTTTTACAAAGTAGAACTACGAACCAAACAGCAACTTGCAAATGTTAAACTGGACCTGCCTGAACCACCAAACAAACCCGTTCTCCTCGGGATTTATGACAAAACCATCTGTTGGAAACTAAGACAAGTTAAATTCTCTGAACCAGAGAATCGAATTCCTCAAACAGATACCGCTGGCACATATTTTTAAGATAAATTAAATTTCTGTTTTTACGATTTTTCGAATGAACTAAACCGTTTTACTTGCCAAATTCTCAAATCCTTTTAGTTTTTGCAAAAATTAAGGAAAACAAAATGAACAAATTTCGCATCACGGGAATTATGCTGCTTCCCCTATTCTTGTTTGTAATCGCCTGTAAGTCATCTGTCTACAGGTTAGAATCTCCCAAATCCAAAGAAGAAATCAAATCTGTAGGTTTGGTCGGATATGGAATCTATTTAGAATATCCACCCGGCTTATTTGGAACGGAAAACCAATACCAATTTGGTCAGACTTTTGGAGACCACATTGTAAAGTTGGATGCAAATAGTCAGGCGGATGCAAAAAAAAGAATTCCAGATCCAGCAGATGTCTTAGTGGAAGAAACAGATAAAGAAAAAATTTATAACGGTAAAAAGTTACAAGTGATTTCCTACATTTCCCGTGTTGTTCCTGTGGACGGGAATTCTTATACAGTTTCAACTACGGGTTATGTTTTCTGCCGTACCACAATGGTATTTGTTAACGGAATTCCAACAACCCAACAAAGATGTGACAATGTATACATTGATTTTGATCCAGAAGATACAGCTAAGGTAATGAAATTCAAAGCAAAACCAGGTGAAATTCAATATTTAGGATTATTTAAAGGTGTAATAAAGGAAACTACTTCAGAAGATCCATTTGCACTTTCCGCAACATTAGATGAATTAATCGGTATGTCCAAAAAAAAGAAATTTGTTTTAGAAAAAGACAATGGCTTCATCCTAAAATCAAATTCAGAATTACTTAAAGACAAATACTATTATCCAGACTTACGTAGACCTGGCTTTGACGAGTTTGTTTTTTTGGAAGGTGTGAGCAAAGCAAATCCAAACTCCTACTGGAAAGAAGTGGCAGATAAAAAACTTAGTAAATTTAAAAAATAAACTTTATACTTTCAATCAGGAAAACTAATGATTAAACCTTTTTATAAAAACCTAACATTAATGATTCTGGGGATTCTAACAACCAATTGTTTGAATTTTCGAAGTGGTGAATATGAAGGAACTCCGATTGTCAAAAACTTTGGTACTTCAAAAAAATTAGCAGTAAAAGTGAATGCCACTTACCAGGGGACAGTGAACGGAGAACCTGACGATCCACATGAATTTTTGAAGCAAAAATGGCAAAATGAATCTGCAAAACTTTTGAATGAAAGTGAGGATGTGTATTCCACCAGAAGTCAAACAGAAGCAGACTATACATTTGATATCAAAGCGACAGAAGATCGTGGATATTTTTCTGCCAAAGTATCTCTTTGGCTTTCTTTACCAACTCTTGGGATTTTACCTTATTACGCAGGATCCCATATTACTATGAATGTAGTTGTGAAAGATAAAAAAGGAAAAGTTCTTGCCGAAATGAAACGTGAAGAGAAAAAAACTGAAGTCGGTCAAATCTTACTTTTATTTGTAATGCCTTTTGCTGATCCAGTGGCAAAAGCAGATGCACAAAGAAGAGATTTACTTAGTTCAGTCTTTGCTGAAATCAAAGAAAAAGGTTATTTAAAATAATAACATTCGAAAGATTCTCATTCTGCTCTGTTTGCAGGATGAGAATTAACTCTTCCATACGAAACCTAAATTCTTATTTCAGTCATCGTATAGCGGTCCCAAGTTTCATTTGCATTCAAACTAAAATCGAAACCGAGAAACAATCTTTTCCATTGAATCAGATACAGTTTGCAGACGATTTGCTTCTTCGGAAATTTCACCAAAGGTTGTAGAAATTTTTGAATGGTTCTCCCACAACTCTTGTAAATTAGTATTCGACTCTTCTGTGTATCCTGTTTGTAATTTCATTTCTTCGGTAATTTGTTCTGCATCCCGCTGGAACTGAGCGACAAGTTCCTTTAATGACTTTACATTCTCGGAACTTGTTTCACTCGTCCTACCAAACATCTGCACTACTTTCGAAATTTCTTCAAATTTTAATTTTACATCTTCATTGGTGGATATAATTTCTTTCATGGATTCCAAACTTTCTTTGGAAGCAACTTGAGATAACTTTACAACTCGTTTGATTTCTTCTATATTCTTTGCTGTTTCATCTGCAAGACGTGATACTTCACCAGCGACAACAGCAAATCCCCTTCCCATTGATCCGGCACGTGCCGCTTCAATGGACGCATTTAAGGAAAGTAAATTCACTCGGTCGGATATACCTTCTACAATTGAAATGGTTTCTTTGATATTTTCACTCATTTGATTCATCACTTCTACCTTTTCATAGGCAGATTGGATGGCATCCTTTGCAACTTGAATGGTTCCAATAGAATGAACTGTATTTTGTGCCAAACCATCCGCTTTTACTGAAAGGTCTGTCATTTCTTCAGTAACTCGAGTGAGTTCTGTCACTAAAAAATTAGTTTTATCTTTTTGGGAAAGAACACGATCATAAGTCGCTCGGGATAAATTTTGGATTTGGTTTACCGATTCAAAAGTGGAATCTAGTTTGTTTTTTTCTGCACTTACCTGAGAATCGATGACACTTCCTTTATCTAAAATTAGTCTAGATGTGGAAAGGAGTGATATAGCTTCTACTTTTGCTGTTTGGAAATACTGGCGTAACGATTCCATAAATAAGTTTAATTTTGTAATTGTATGGCTCAAGTTTGTGGCAGAAAGCTGCGGGATGGTTTCCGAAAGTTCCCCTTTGGATAGTTTTTCTATCGAGTGATTTAAGTTACCAATATCTTCTTTAAGAGATTTACTACCAACATATGCAGCATAGATGATTATGACTACCATCATGATAAAAACGATTGGCATTTGGTAAAACCAATACGGAGAACGAAACTCCGTTAATAAAATCAAAAACAAATAATATCCAAACGTTAACATTGGTAACAATGCAACCGCAATCATCGTAAAAAGATTTCTTTGGAACACACCAAAAACCCTAATTTTCGTTTCATCCAAAAGAACAGAAGACAATTCCTTTGCTTTTAATACGGGACTTAAGTTTACTTCCGTTTGAAAATAAAATGCCAAATAGATAATGGGAGATAACATCACACAAGCATAGGGCAATGCTAATATTTCTTTCCATGGAAGTTCCAAAACGGTCGTTGCCATAAAGGAAAATCCAAAAATAGAAGTGGTCCAACGGATGAGGATGACCTTGCCTTCCCAATGCGGATGTTCCAAAAGACCTTTTTTCAAAACTTCTAAGGTTTTTCCATCCGTCTGACTAGTATAAGCTAACAGACGTTTCAATCTACGATACCGCAAAAAAATTCCAATGATTAGTGGGAGAAGAGAAAGTAGAGAACCAAGAATGGCAAGTTGGATGAGAGTTGTAACATCAAAACGTGAGGCAAATAAACAAAAGTTTATAAAATAAGGAAAAATCAGCAAGTAGAGAGGAGCTTCAATTGCAATAGTCAATTTTCTGATGAGTAGATTCTGATTCATGCTCTGTGGTCCGCCATTTCGTTTGACAATCATTTCAGAAATCCCAAAGGACTTCACCTACTTTCGTATTTTTTTTAACTAGGAACAACCCGAGGTCTAGGTTCAGGATTCAATTTAATAGGCTCGAAACTCCGAAATTATGTGGATTCCAGTTTTAAAATGGAAATTTCAGAAGGAGCACCTAATCGAAACGGAGGGCCCCAATATCCGGTTCCCCGACTAACATAAACTAAAGAATTTTTATACTGATGCAAACCGGAAACAAACTTCTGAGCAAAATAAATCAAAATATTGCCGGGAAAAAATTGTCCGCCATGGGTGTGCCCAGAGATTTGCAACTGAAAACCAGCTTCACTTGCTTCATAAATACTATTGGGTTGGTGGGCCAATAATATTTTAAAATCACAATTTTCACCACCAAGCATGGCTCGTTTAGGATCTGTTTGGTGAGATTTGATCATTCGACCGGCGGTTAAATCCGTAACTCCTGCCATTAATAATTTTGCTTTGCCAACTGTAAGAATTTGATTTTGGTTGAGTAGGATTTTCACTCCTAAGTTTTGGATCTCAGGCAACCAGGAAAGAACGCCTGAATAGTATTCATGATTTCCCGTTACGTAAAAGGTGCCATATTGAGACTGAATGCTAGCGAGTGGTTTTAAATGTTGTTTTAATGTAGAGGCTGGTCCATCGACCAAATCTCCGGTAATCACAACGGCATCAGGTGATTCCTGGTTAATCCTTTTCACAACTCTTTGTAAAAATTTTTCTTTGATCGTAGGTCCAATATGAACATCCGAAATTTGAACAATCTTAAAACCATCCAAGTCAGGGTGTAAATTTTTAATAGGAACTGACACTCGTTTGTATTGCAATCGAACGTGCGCATTAAAAAATCCAAGAGAACTGAGAGCCGTAGCAGCAACAATGGTTGAAAATGCTAAACTAAAGTTTTTAACTTCGGTGATTCCATCTAATGGAAATCCAAAATGAACCAAACTAGAAAACAAAACTTGCGAATATTGAGTGATAATTCCCAAATCCACCCAACGTAAAAAATCCATAAAAAGAACCAATGTGAATAGAATGGAAAAAAAACCAAAGTTGGTAAAGGTGATATAAGCAAAGATTGTTTGCGTTTTTTCCCGTTTGGAAATCCGACTAAAGGTATAAGTCAAGGGAACAAGTAAAACCAAAGCTCCAATTCCCAATAAAATCACAGAAACCACCGGTCCATTCAGTGAAAGTCCTGAGATCAACCGAAAGGTAGAATAATAATAGATAAATCCGAGTAACGATGTGAGAACGGACAAAAATAGGAAGAATGCTTTCAATTGTGTGACCCTATTCTTTGGACATAGATTAAATCACAAAAGTTGTCGATAATGAGACAGAAGGTTGAGGATGAAAGAAAAAGATACAGTTAGAACCAAGTCGGACGTAATTTTGATTGGCGCAGGGATCATGAGTGCCACCCTCGGAGTTCTTCTGAAAGAACTAGCACCTCACCTAACAATCACAGTTTTGGAACGTTTAGATGCTGCAGCAAGGGAAAGTTCAAATGCTTGGAATAATGCCGGAACTGGACACTCAGCCTTTTGTGAATTGAATTATACAATCGAAAATGAAGATGGTTCGATCCAAACAAAAAAGGCCCTTCAAATTGCAGAATGGTTTGAAATTTCGAAAGAATTCTGGGGTTATTTATCGGGCACCAAACGAATTTTAGACGCAGATGAATTCATTCATTCTATTCCTCATTACAGTTTTGTCTGGGGGGAGGAAAATGTCTCCTTTCTTAAAAAACGCTACGAAGCTTTAAAAAAATATGAACTCTTTAGAGGTCTCATTTATACAGATGATACCAAAACTTTAACCGAATGGCTCCCTCTGGTTATGTCTGGTCGTGATCTTTCAGAACCTGTTGCTGCTACCAAAATGGAATTAGGCACTGATGTCAACTTTGGAACATTAACTAGAGCCATGTTTCGTTATTTAGAAAGTTTTCCAGATGTTCATGTTCATTATTTTGAGGATGTAAAGGATTTGGAACGAAGTGAAAATGGTTTATGGCACCTAACATCAAATAATATTCAAACCCATGAAAAGGAACACCATGAAGCCAAATTTGTATTTATTGGAGCCGGTGGTGGTAGTCTTCCTCTTTTAGAAAAATCAGATATCCCTGAGGCTTCTGGCTTTGGTGGATTTCCAGTGAGTGGGCAATGGTTGCGTTGCCGCAACCGCGATGTCATCAAACAACATTTTGCAAAAGTATATGGTAAAGCAAATGTAGGTTCTCCACCAATGTCCGTTCCACATTTAGACACAAGAATCATAGAAGGAAAAAAAGAACTATTATTTGGACCATTTGCAGGTTTTACGACAAAGTTTCTAAAACGAGGATCATATTTAGATTTAGTGAAATCGCTGGAATTTGACAATATCTTTCCAATGTTATCTGCAGGGATGCACAACCTTCCATTAACAAAGTATCTCATTGGCCAAGCCATACAATCACATGAAGATAGGATCGATGCATTAAGAGAATACTTTCCTGAAGTAAAATCAGAAGATTGGGAATTAGTGATTGCAGGACAAAGGGTACAAGTCATCAAAAAAGATGAAGAAGAAGGTGGCGTTTTAGAATTTGGAACAGAGGTTGTCTCGGCTAAAGACGGATCTCTTGCAGCGTTACTGGGAGCAAGTCCCGGTGCTTCCACTTCCGTTTCGATTATGTTAGAAGTTTTAGCAGATTGTTTTCCAAAAGAAATGTCATCAAATGAATGGAAATCAAAACTCAAAATGATGATTCCAAGTTTTGGTGAATCCATGAAAGATAACCCGGAAGTTTGTTTGGTGAGCCGAAGAAATACTGCCGAACTTTTGGAACTCAACCAAACAGAAAAAACAAACGTTGGTTCCAAAAGGTAATCAATCAAAAAATACGATTGGGTTTCGAAGGTATTATTTTACTTTTTTTCGAAGCTCAATCACTACCTTTTCTTTTGATTCTACGGTATAAAGAGACGAACCCTGGGTGGAATTTATGATCCGCTGCGGACTTACTCCCTTATCTCTTAAAATCCTTGAGATTGCTTGGGAACGTTCAAAACCAAGGTCGTAGTTTTCATAATTTCCTGGTAAATCATCCCGAAAGGGGCTAGTATAAGTAATCACGAGAACATCATAATCCTTATACTCATTTACTAAACTGCGAGCAATGGCATCCAAGCGAGCTCTCCCTTCTAAGTGGATACGGCTTGTGGGTAGATCAAATATCTCACTAGCAAGAAATACAAATCTCTCCAATTTATTTTCTATGACCTGTTCTTTGGACTGGGTTGGAAGTTCCGAACCTGCTGTATCTAGGACAGAGGTAGGTTTGGTTTCTATCTCCTGTTTTACGTCTCCTAACGTGGAAAAACTGACCCCCAAACCTATTTTGTAAAATGTTTCTTCAAAATTTCCCTTGTTCCTATGACCAGAACTGGGAGCACTATAATTCACAATATAAACATTGGAATGTTCTAATTCAGCATTCACAAAAAGATGACTGTCGAAATGATACCTAAAACCAACAGCACCGAATACACGATTGGTACCGCCACCAAACAATCGTTCGTATCCAGCACCACCTCCGACTCGAATGTATGGATCCATGGGATCATTTGGTTGTAAGTGGAAAAAAAGATTCAAATCACCAGAAGTCGAATGGAAGACATCCCTTTTTTTTTGAACAGCTAAATCGTAAATGTCGCCTTGGTTTAGTCGACTGAGGAGAGTAGAATAGTTTGTAGCTGTTAATGCATATAGAATGATTTGTCTTTCGTCTACAGACCGAAAGTTAGAAGCCCGGATCACTTGGTCAGAAACGGATAATCCAATTCCAAAATAACGAAACAATCCATATTCGAATCCCAATTCACCGAAATGACTAGAAAGTTCAGTTCTCTGTTGGTTCACCGTACTGATAGTATAATAATTCATATAAGCGGAGAGATTGTCCGCATAAGGAGAGTTTAGTGCAAGGAAATTGGGGAAATTTGTCTTTTCTACATTTTTTTCCAAAGTTCCTGAATTTTCACCGATCCCAAAAGCGCCATTTCCGTAGAAAATTAATTTTCCACGCTCAAACCCCTCCGCCTTAACCGACAAAATTGGGAAAAGGAAAACAATTCCACAGTAGGTAAGATAAGATTTCCAATTCATTTTCGGCATGTGTGATCTTTCATTTTATCAAGTGTTAAATCAAGCCGAAATTTTTTGTAAACTCTGTCACAAAACCTGAGGGGGTTTTCGTCTTGGTAATGAGGTATAAAGATGAAACCAAAAATTATCATATTAGGAGCTGGTTATGCAGGAATTATGGCTGCAAATCGCTTAGACAAACAATTGGACGAGGTCGAAATTATTTTAATTTCCGAATCTAATATCTTCCAAGAAAGAATTCGAAATCATGAAACCACTGTTCAAGAAAAAAGAAAAAACTACCAAATCAAAGATTTACTCCGAACAAGAGTTAAATTTCTACAGGCTAGAATCACCAATATTTTACCAAGTGAAAAATCTGTTTTACTCGAAGGAAAATCTGAACCACTCTTCTATGATTATCTTATCCTTTGTCTCGGTAGCACTGGAATCCAAAAAAAATCCAATTTTGAACATTCCATTCAATCCCAAGAAGCCGTTTCCAAGTTTTTGAAAGATTCAAAACAAAAAGAAATTCAAAATCTTTGTATCATTGGAGGGGGACTGACCGGAATTGAAATGGCCACAGAATGGAAACACTACCGCCCGCATTCTTCTGTAACAATTGTTGATCGAAATGAATGGGGAACTTCCTTTTCCCAAAAAGCAAAAGATTATTTACAATCTTATTTGTTCCAGAACCAAATTCAAATTTTAGATAACGTGAAAATCGAAACAATCTCTGCAAAAGAAATCATCTTTCAAAACCAAACCAAACTTTCATTTGACGTTCTTTTCAATTGTTGCGGGTTTCATTGTTCTCCCCTTCCCAAACAGGCAGGATTTCCTACGAATGAGAGAAACCAAGTGTATGTGGATCCATTCTTAAGGGCCATTGGACATCCCGAAGTTTTTGTTGCAGGTGATTTAGCTTATTTAGAAACCTCTTATTTAAGAATGGGTTGTGTGACAGCTTTACCCATGGGAGCTTATATTGCGGATCACCTCGCAAATCTCATTCAAGGAAAAAACATTTCTCCTTTTTCATTTCAGTTTTTTGGAAGGTGTATATCTTTGGGTAGAAACGAAGGGCTCATTCAGTTTACATACAACGATGATAAACCGAAAGAGAAAATCATTAAAGGAAAATGGGGAGCTCGTATCAAAGAAATGGTAAACCGTTTTACAATCTTTTCTTTGAAGATGGAAAAACTCCTTCCGTTTCGATTTTATTTTTGGCCAAAGGGAAATCCGATCCAGATGGAAAATAAATTACAGAAAAACCCAGTCCCGATCGGAGTTTAATTCCATGAATGAAATTCATATATTTTTAAAATGGAAACACTATCTTTTTTCCATTGCATACCGGATTACAGGAAGTTATGCGGATGCAGAAGACATTGTGCAGGAGAGTTATCTTAGATGGCTCTCCGCCAAAAAAGAAGATATACAAAATGAAAAATCCTATTTGGGAAGTATAACGGCAAGACTTGCGTTTGATCTTTTGAAAAAGGCTTCTAGAAAAAAAGAAACCTACATTGGACCTTTTTTGCCAGAACCAATCCCGGAAACTGCAGAATCAATGGATGATGAAAGAATCAACTTTGCATTTCTAGTGATTCTCGAAACACTCAATCCAAAAGAAAGAGCAGTATTCATATTACGCGAGTTATTCGACTTTTCTTATGAAGAAATCGCAGAAATAATCGGGAAAACTCCAGACAATTGCAGGCAAATCTTTAGCCGAGCCCGTGTGGCAATCCAATCCAGAAAAAAGAAATTTGAACCTGACCCAAAACTTCATTCTAAACTTTTACTCGAATTTAGTTTTGCTTGTTATCACCAAGACACTCAGTCGCTGACCAAACTTTTATCTGAAGATGTCATTGCCTATGCGGATGGAGGTGGCAAAGTTCATGCTGCAAGAATCCCAATTCCTGGAATCCAAAGAGTTGTTACATTATTAAAAAAAACGACAGAGAAAAAAGCAAAATCAACAGAAATCTATTTTGGTTATGCCAACGGTTCACCAGCACTTGTGGGATATTCGAACGAAGTTCCAAGTTTTGTTCAAATTTTTACAATCCAAAACAAACAAATCGATACCATCTTCAATTTAGTAAATCCTGATAAACTAAAGGGCTTTCAAAACAAAGAAAATCTAATTAAACTGGGATATCTACGGAAACCAAGTTGGATCACCTGGGTTCTTTTCAACGTAAGGCGGTGGTTCCTCATCCGCAATTAATGCAGTTTTTTTTGTTTTCTTTCGTCCAATTGGTTGAAGGCAATGAAGATCACAAAACTAATCTTCCTGTTGATATTTTTGACCACATCGTTTAGCCACTGCGGTTTGGGTCAGGATGTTAGTGTACCAGTTGCCCAAAATGGCATCTTAGATCTAAGACAATGGAACTTCGAAACCATGGGAAATGTGCCTCTCAATGGTGAGTGGAAAATTCATTGGCAAAACTGGAACCCAAAGGAGGACCTATCTCCAAACGAGTTTACAAATGTTCCAGGACACTGGACCAATCTTTCTGGGGAAAAATATCCAACCGGATTTGCAACGCTCAGTTTAAAAATCCTTGTGGCAGAAAACACAAAAAATCTTTATCTTCAAAATGGAGTCACTCGCAATGCCTTTGAAATAGCGGTGGATGGGGAAACCATTTACCAATCAGGAACCATTGGAGAAAACTATGACAAGGAAGTTCCTCACTTAAAAATTCAAACAGTTGCTCTGCCCAAGGCTTTAAACAACCAAATCAATTTAGTCGTCAAAATTTCCTGTTTTCATTATCATATTTGCGGAATCGCAACACCATACCACCTGGGTTCACATTCTGGGATCAATCGATCCTTTTTAGAAGCGATCACTCGTGATGTCTTTGTATTGGCATCTTTATTTACGTTAGCTTTTTTCCATTTGATTTTGTATCTATTTTGGAGAGATGAAAAAACTCATGTTTTTTTCGCAGCTGTATGTTTTATTGCTGCAATACGATTGTTTACCACTGGTGAAACTCGTTTCATCTATAACTATCTTCCTCTTGGTTTTTATGAAACGATTGTAAAATTCAATGGGATTAGTTTTGTTTTGCTCTATGTTTCATTTGTTTTGTATGTAAGGGAAATTTATAACGCAAAAGAATATCGTTTTGTGTATCGGGCAAACTTCATCATTGCTTCTTTGTTATTTTTTGCTTTGCCACTTGATATATTAACATTTTCGAAATTTCTAGGCATTCATCTTATTCTTTCCTTATTCACTTTATTTGGAATACTATATCCCATCATCGATGGTGTGATTTTAAAAAAACCGGGAAGCAAATTTTTTCTTTTTTCTGTCATTGCAACAATGGCATTGTTCTCCCTCGATATACTTACCGAATTTGCAAAAAAAGGAACCGCCTATCTCGCGCAATACGGATTTTTAGTATTTGGTTTGTCCCAAGCCCTATTCATTGCTGATCGGATGATTGAAAATTTCAAAAACAAAGAAAGGCTAAAACAAGAAAAAGAAAATGCAGAAGCAAAAGTAAATTTCAAAACATCATTTTTATCAACAATGAGTCACGAAATCAGAACTCCCATGAACGGGATTTTGGGGATGACTCAAATTCTGCAACAAACGGATCTAACCGAAGAACAAAAAGAATATTTAAATCTAATTCAGTTCAGTGGAGACAATTTATTATTACTTGTGAACGATATTTTAGATTTAACAAAATTAGAATCGGGGCAATTTGAATTACACCTAGAGCCCGTTGCTTTACCAAAATTTCTAAACGATTGTATCAATCTTTTTAAATCCCAATCAGATCCAAATCGCCTCCTCATCTCATTAGAACTTGTGAACACTCCACCAAATTTCTTAATGACTGACCAAAGACGATTTGCACAAATTCTAACCAATCTTTTGAGCAATGCAGTTAAGTTCACAGAGAAAGGAACCATTACTGTTTCTGTAGAATTTATACCTTTGTTAGATGGTAAAGTTCGATTGGCGATCTCGGTGAAAGATACAGGAATTGGAATTCCGGAAGATCGAATGGGAATTTTATTCCAACCGTTTTCTCAAATACACTCCCATCTGACAGAAAAAACAGTCGGCACTGGGCTTGGACTTGCAATCACAAAAAAATTAATCGAAGAGTTGGGTGGTTCTATTTCCGTTCAAAGTGTTTACGGACGGGGTTCCAACTTTTTTTTCCAATTTGATTCACAAGTTCCTTCCGATTCCTTTCGCCCCGAATCATCGACAAACCAAGGGGAGAGACCAACTAAAACAGAATGGGATTCCAAACTTGCTGATAAATATCCTATAAAAATTTTGATCGCAGATGATGACCCGATCAATCAAAAAGTTTCGGATCTTTTTTTGAAAAAACTTGGATTTACCGCCTTACAAGCAGATAACGGAGAAAAAACTTTAGATATGGTACGTTCTGAACAACCAGATTTAGTATTTATGGATGTCCAGATGCCTGATATGGACGGAATCACTGTCACCAAGTGCATTCGCCAATCCAAAACCATATCCAAACAACCGGTCATCATTGCCCTTACTGCCAATGTGTTAGAAGAAGAAAAACAACGATGCCTTTCGGCTGGTATGGATGATTTTATGACAAAACCGCTTCTTTTACACGATCTCGATTTTATGATACGAAAATGGGCAAAAAAGGATTTAACACCGTCCAATCATTAAGGACGATATTTTGGCAACAACTCTCGGCAAACTCCCTCACGGTGATATTCTCAAACGGATTTCTCAGTCTGAACACTTTCAATCTGGAAGTTTTCAAAACATAGAACATACAGAAATGTTAGCACCTAACAGTTCTTACTGGAAAATGGCTATCAAATATTGGCAAAAACCAAATTCCATTCGGCCTTCTTCCCCCATTCCGTCTACCAAAATCAATTTAAAAGATCTAGATGCAAATAAAGCACAATACATTTGGTTCGGGCATTCTTCTTATCTTCTTCTAGCGGAAGGAAAAAAGATCTTAGTGGATCCTGTTTTTTCCGGTTATGCCTCTCCTGTCCCTTTTGCAGTTCAATCGTTTGAAGGAACTGATATCTATCTTCCTGAAGATATGCCAGATTTAGATATTCTGATCATCACTCATGATCATTACGACCATCTTGATTATGAAACAATGTTAAAGATACATCCGAGGACAAAAAAAATCATCGTTCCCTTAGGTGTCTCTGCTCATTTATTGTCTTGGGGAGTACCTCTCTCAAAAATCATTGAATTGGATTGGTTTGAAACAAAGGAAATTGATCCCATCATCACAGTCACGGCCACTCCAACACGACATTTTTCTGGACGAAGTGTACTTAGAAACAAAAGCCTTTGGTGTTCTTATGTTTTAAAACTTGGTGAGTATAAAGTTTTTATTGGTGGTGATTCAGGATACGGATCTGTGTTTGAATCCATTGGAAAAAAATACGGACCATTCGATTTGGCTTTTTTAGAATGCGGGCAATATGGTGACGACTGGCCTTCCATTCATATGCGCCCTGAAGAAACAGCTATGGCCGCAGCGAATATTGGTGCCAAATCCTTTGTACCAGTGCATTGGGGAAAATTTATTTTGTCTCTGCATCCTTGGAATGATCCTATCAAACGAGTGCTTACTGCTTCCCAAAATATAAAACTAAATTTACAAGTGCCAAAAATTGGAGAAAGTTTTGAATTCACAGGATCTGGCAGTGTGGATGGTTGGTGGAATTTTCAATGAAAAAAAATCTAGCCACCAAATATAGTCAGATCAATTTGGATTCGGTTTAAAAAATGAAAAATGCACTTGTCGTTGGAGCCACATCCGACATTGGAATTTATATTGCAGAATCTCTTGCAAAAAGAGGATATTCTCTTTCTTTAACGGGAAGAAATAAACAAAAGTTATCTGATACACAAGTTAAAATTAAATCTCAATTTTTGGTTCCTGTGGAAATTTTTGAATGGGATGTTACTAATTTTCATTCTCATCAACAGTATTTTAATGGGCTTTCCCAAAAACCAGATATTGTTTTTTTCGTAGTCGGATACTATGAAGACCAAACCAAAGCAAGAGAAGATCAAAATGAACTTCTTCGAACCATTCAAACAAACTACTCTGCGGTTGTTTCTCTTATAAACATCATTTCCTTGGATATGGAGAAAAGAGGAGAAGGAACCATTGTTGCCATTAGTTCTGTGGCTGGAGACCGAGGCAGACAAATGAACTATATATACGGGAGTGCAAAAGCAGGACTTACCACATATCTTTCAGGTCTTAGGACTCTCTTGTTTCCAAAGGGAGTCCATATCACAACCATCCAATTAGGACCAGTTTACACAAAAATGTCGGAGGGGCATAACTTAATCCCTTGGCTCACCTTACAACCTAAAGTTGCCGCAGAACTCATTGTCCGTGCAGGATTAAAGAAAAAAAATTTAATCTACATTCGTTGGCCATGGAGATGGATCATGATGGTGATTCGTATGATCCCTGAATGGATTTTCAAACGCCTTCCACCTTTTTAACCAAAAAACAAATTACGGGTAACTAATATAGTTCCAAATGGATTGGAATCCATTGATCATAGGGCAACTGTGTAATGCAGCTGTCCCCATTCCGTTACAAGCACTTGTCACCAAACGATGGCTATTTCCGAATGGAGAACCAACACTTGTATTCGTAAGAGTTCCTGTCATAGAAAACTGACTTGACCAAGCATCTGTTACTTGGTTTGTATCCCCACTAAAATTAGCAACCGTATCATTTTCATGAATGAGTCCATAATAAGATGCCGCTGGTGTGTTTTGGGCGGCTCCCATCCAACTAGGCAAAGTAGCAAATTGCAAACTATAATCAGAAACTCCACTGTATATAGAGACTCGTCCCAGAGTTCGAATTTTTCCATGAAAGGCAGCATGTCCACTTCCTTGCGAATGTCCCCCGACATACACTAAGGACCAATTGACAACATTGCCTGAAAGAAATTGGTCCCAACCTTCGCCCGGTCTCGTTTGGACTAAATATTGAATGAGACTAAGTAACCTTCCTTCGATTGAATTGGCTACATCTACTGAGACATAGGGAGAAACATCGGCACCTGTTACCACTTCTCTTCTTAAGTTTTCAAAACATCCAACATCAGATCTTGCCGCACCTTGGTTACAAAGACTATTCACTGCTTCTCCATTGGGGTAACTTAGTCCAATGATATGGTATCCGCGAGAAGCACCTTGTTGTAGGATGGCTCCGATTTCACAAGGTGTCGAACCAGTTCCAGGATAAAAAACGGAAAGAATATTTTTTCGACTAACACCCGATTGCGGAGGGTAAACGTGATGGGGTTGATTATAAGAAGTGATCGCAGAAGAAGTTAGAGAAGGTTGGATTTGTAACCTTGTCAATGCCCCGACAGAACCGCTTGCAGGAAATGTATTTTGACCCACACAAGACCTGGCATACAATCCAAGCCCGAGAATTGTGACCAAATCTTCTTCAGTATCATCTGCCTTTTTTTTACAGGAAAAAACAAAAGAAAAAAGAATCACAAAAACGAAAATACTACGAACCAAGCGAATCAAACCAAAAGAAAACAATGGCAACTACCTTAAAAAATGAGAATCTTAGGTAGATATAAAACTAAGCGAATGGAAAGCAAATCAATTCTAAAGTTTAAAGCCTTTCCTTGGCTTGCAGTCGTTGCCCAAAGAAACAACAATATGTACAAAGTTTGGAGATAACAAAATACATGTATTAGGTTTATTTTAATTTTTGGTATTGGGAAATTAAAACATCTGCATTCGAACCTATACCTTCAATTCGTGAAACAATAAAACCTTCTTTTGAAACCAAACTATAAACTGCCGAATGATTAAACTCTCCATTGGAAATCTTTTTATAATTGATACCAAGGACAACGGATAACATTCGAATGTCTGCTTCCTTTCCAGAAAGAAGAGTCCAATTGTCGTTTAGTTTCATTTTCTTTTTATAAGCATTCAGGACATCTGGGCTGTCTTTTTCAGAATCAAAACTAACAAGGACCATACGAGGCTCCCTACCAGTTGATTCCTTTATTTTTTTGGCTAATTGTTCCATATCAGCCACAAGTCTTGGACAAATGGACTGGCAAGTTGCGTAGAACATACTAATGATAAAAAGAGAACCTCGATACTGGTTCAAAGAAATTGTTTTGTTTAATTCCGTTGTCCACTTGGAACCTAAATCAAACAGACTGCCTTGTGCAGCATCATTTGCAGCCAACACATGTTCTTCTCCATGATGGTGGTGATGGTTGTTTGAATTTTGTTCGTCGCAGCCGGAACTAAAAACCAAACAAATGAAAAAAATGATGAATTGGAGAGTCGATTGAAATTTCATAATGAATTGTCCTTTATTTTAATATCTGATGCACATCTAAACCCTAAATATTTGGCAGTATACCAACCTTTCAATCCAGCCCGATACCCATAACGCATGTAAGATGCATAATTAGAAAAATCATTAGCCTTTAATGAACCGCCGCCACAAAAAAGATTACTTTCTAAATCGGTATCTTGTCTTGAATCACCAGTTACAGAAGTATTATTAAAATCAAATACCCATTCCCAAATCATTCCATGTTGGTCATACACTCCTAAACCGTTTTTATATTTACCGACAGATGGAAGAAACTCTGGCTTTTGTTCCCCATACCAACCAAGAATTACCGATTCGACAGCTTTTTTATTTTTCCCAATTGGAGGAATACTGGCTACATACTCCCATTCTGATTCGGTAGGCAAACGTTTCCCTTTCCAGTTGCAATATGCATTAGCACTAAACCAGGATACATAAGTTACGGGAGAATTGGAATCGCGGTTGGTCGGAACCTTTTCTTTCCAATCTCCCAAATACCCACCATCAGCAAACAAATGGGAGACTTTTCCCTTTTCCCATTCAGGATTGGCTTCGATAAATTCAAAATATTCTTTTTTGGTAACAGGATATTCATCCAAATAAAAACCTTTTACGATTACTTTATCACCTAACCTGGATTCGCTCTCTTTTAAAAAAGGTTTTAAACTTCCTCTAGGTATTTTAACCATTTCAGCAGAAAGTGAAATGGTTAAAACCAAGATTAAAAAAACAAAAAAACGATTCATTCTATGATTACATAAGTATTGAACTTATCTTACCTCAGCTTCAGAAACCATAATTCCTTTGTTTCCCCATTGGTTGTATACATAACTAAGGACACTAGCTATCTCTTCATTCGAAAGTTCCAAATGAGGCATAACATTATTATATTTTTGTCCATTCACTGTGATTGGACCACTAAGCCCTTTTTTCAAAATTTGGATCGCACGAGCCTTGTCCGCATTCAAATAATCAGACTTTGCAAGGGGTGGGAAGACACCAACGACTCCTTGTCCTTCTTTCATATGACAAGCAGCACAAACTGATTTATATACTCTTTCCCCATTGGCCAAAATTTCTTTTGGAGTTTTTGCGGAAACCTTTGGTTTTACTTCCGTTACCATCCTTTGGATGGCTGGTCCTTCAGGAAGGTAAACTGTATCATCCTGTTTTCCAGAATATACAGTTGCATTGGGTTCTCCTTCGACTTTCAACATTCCAAGTGAACCTTTGTTAAATGTTCTAAAGATAGAATGGTCAACAAGAATCAAAGTACCTGGGACCTCAACTTTAAAATCAACAATGGCAGAACCACCGGCTGGAATGAGAGTGGTTTGAACATTTTTTTGATTAGGTAGTATCCCACCTTCTGTATAAACATTATCAAAAATTTCGCCAATCACGTGAAAGGAAGATACTAAATTAGGGCCACCATTCCCAACAAACAATCGCACGGTTTCTCCGACTTTCGCAGTGATGGCACGGTCTTCGACCAAAGAACCTACTGAACCATTAAAAACAACGTAATCAGGAATTTCGGTAATCGCTTTTTCCATGCTAAAAGGTTGGAGACCAGGTTCTCCATTCTTACCTTTAGTATAAAACTCACTTTGTACAACATAGTATTCTTTGTCCACTTTAGGAAGATCATCTTTAGGCTGAACAAAGATCAAACCGTACATTCCGTTCGCAATGTGCATTCCCACAGGAGAAGTAGCACAGTGGTAAATGTACAATCCCGGATTTAAAGCTTTAAAAGAAAATTTAGATGCATGTCCAGGGATTGTGAGAGAAGCAGCAGCTCCTCCACCTTGCCCAGTCACTGCATGCAAATCAATGTTATGTGGCATTTTACTGGAAGGATGATTTTTGAGGTGAAATTCTACCTCATCTCCTTCCCTCACACGAATCATCGGCCCAGGTACAGATCCGCCAAAAGTCCAAAACGTATATTCGACTCCATCGGCAAGCCGACCCACAACTTCCACAGTTTCCATATTGACGATGACTTTGGCTTCATTTGTCCGATCAATATGAGGTGGCACTTCAGGCGCATAAGTAAGTTTTGCCTCTTCTGTTTTTGGGCCTGAACAAACAGAGAATAAACTTGTTATGATCATTAGGAGAAGATAAATCTCGAAGTTCTTGGGTTTCGGTAGTTTCGTCAGCATTTCCGTATCCTCTGGTTTTATTCTAAATTATGTCAATCCAAACCTCATTGATACAAATCAAGGGATCTGAGTGCAAACGTTACAAAATGCACAAAAATGGTGAAACGAGAAGTATTTTTTCCTCTGTTTTCTGATTTTAGGAAAAAACTAAATTGCATTTCTAAATCGACGAATTCGAAACTGAGAGAAAAATGGGTACCGTGTCCATGTCGTTAGACCCTCAAACTAGCCTTAGTAAGTTTCGTAGCCTACTCCATATTTCTTCCATTCTGAATGCCAACCTGGATTTACACCAACTTTTGCCACTCATTATGTTATATTCTAAAGATCTACTAGAAGCCGAAGCAAGTTCGCTCTTTCTTCTGGAAAATGAGGAATTTCTGTATTGTGAAGTGGCTTTAGGTGAAAAGGGGGAGATCATCCAACAGTATGCTCGTTTGGAGTTAGGTGAAGGGATTGTGGGTATGGTAGCGAGAGAAAAAAAACCAATCGCTCTAGAGGATGCTTACAAAGACCCAAGATTCAATGCAACTATGGACAAACGAACCGGATTCAAAACAAAGTCCCTAATTTGTGTGCCTTTGTTTGTTGAAGAAAGGTTGATTGGAACTTTAGAAGTCATCAACAAAACAAATAATAGAATCTTTGATGCTTCCGATTTGGAATATTTAATTTCTCTTTCGGAAGTTGCTGCCACTGCCATCCAAAATGCAAATACCAAAGACAGTTTGGACAAACGAATTCTCGAATTGTCTCTATTATATGAATTTGAAAAATTATCAGTTTCCGAAAAAAGTCTGAACGAACTAGGCAAATGGATTCTCAATCGAGTTTTAGAATATTTGGGAGCTTCTTCTGGAACAATCTATTTAGCAAACGCCGACAAACAAGAATTAAGTATTCTTTCTGCAAAAGGGATTCCTGAAGATGCTTATGACCAAATCAAAGTTCCTTATGGGACAGGTGTCTCCGGATGGGTTGCAGAAAAAAGAGAAAGCCTTCTCATCCACAACTTGGACTTAGATCCGAGATACAACAAACTTGCTCCATATAAATTTGAATCCAAATCTCTTATCTCGGCACCGCTCGTCTTTCAAGAGGAGCTACTTGGTGTCATCAGCATCAACAACAAAGTTTCTGGGTATGCGTTTCAACATTCTGATTTAGATTTATTAACAAATATTGCGGCAAGACTCAGTAGTACGATCAAAAACGCACAACTATTCCATCAAATTATTGATACAGGGAAAGAGTTGAATCGGGCAAAAAACATAATGAAAAAAATTATGCCATCGATTCTACCAAATTCAAACGGACTTTCTTACGGTGTCGCGCACATTCCTCTAGAACAAGTTGGCGGTGACTTTTATGATGTAACTGAATTAGAAGATTCTAAGTTTTCAATTTTGATTGCAGACATTTCTGGACATGGACTTTCCGCTGCTGTTCTTGCCGCAATGGCCCATATGGTTTTAAAAAATTTTGAACCAGATATCAAACTTAGCCCATCATTATTTTTGACAACTTTGAACCATATGTTGTATGGGAAGTTAGCAGGAAATTTTCTCACTGCTTTCTATGGAATCATTGATCTCAAAAATAATACTCTGCTTTGTGCTAACGCAGGCCACAATGCTCCATTTTTATTGGACAAAAAAGACTCTCCCTTAATTCAACTTGATGTGAAAGGAAAAATTTTAGGGCTGATCCCCGATCTATTTTACGAAGAAAAAAAGTTTCCATTTGCACCGGGAAATCGTTTGGTCATGTATACCGATGGAATTACCGAACATATGTCAAAAGACCATAACAAACGTTATGATGAAGATTTATTCCAAAAGGCAATTTTAAAATCAAAAACCCTTGATTCCCAAAACTCAGCGGACGATCTCATTCAGGCCGCAAGAGAGTATGTTGGAACAAATGATTTTGCAGATGATGTCACCGTTTTGTTAGTCGATCGTATTTAACAAAAGTGACATCTTCCCATTCCATCTTTGGAGATTTCAGATTTAAAAAAAATATAATCTGGATCTAAAATCTTTCAAGATGTTATTTCCATCCTTTCTGTACTACCCGTATGGTAATGTTCGACTAAATCCATAATTTTTTTAGGTTCCGAGACCACAAGAGAACTCTTTTCTTGTAAGGTTTCTGATTTATACGCAATGACCTGAGCCTGCTCTGATAACCCAAGCAGAATACTAGAAATTTGTTTGGAAGCAAGATTTGCCTCTAATACAGATTGGTCAATTTGATTGACTTGGTCTTCGACAGACTCTAATTTTACCTTCACTCGGTTTGATTCTTGAAGGTCATGGTATAAAGATGCAGCTACTTTATTTAAAATTGATTTCATTTCATAAAACAAATCGGATACTGAAAAAATTTCCGAGGAAGCATCTTTCACCTTTGTCGAAGTTTCTTGGATCACAGACAATGTCTCATCTACATAGGTTTTAATTTCTTCAGCTGACACTGCAATTTGTTCATTCAAACTCATCATTTCTTTTGCTACGATCGCAAATCCTGCACCTACATGTCCGGCCCTTGCTGCCTCAATAGAGGCATTTAATGAAAGTAAGTTGGTTCTATCCGCAATCTCAGTGATCATAGAAACTATATTTAAAATTTTACTAGAAACTTTTTTAATAGCATCAATTCCTTCCAAAGAATCCGATATTTTTTGTTTTCCTAAATCGGCTTTTTCTGTCGACCTAACCGACAATTCATCCAATCCTCTTAATGCATTCTGTGTTCCGTTTAAATTTTGGTTCACAGCATTCATATAATCTCTCATGTCAGACATGATCACCGAATGATTGGCAGTGATTTGTTTGATATTGGTGAGAGCAGAGGTCAGTTCTTCCATACAGGCAGCTGCTTCTTCACTTCCAGAAGCCATGGAATGGGTGGAAGTAAAAAAGTGATTGGTAAGATCAGTTAATTCTTCGGAAATTCGAATGGAAACATGAGTTGCTCTTTGGATTTGGGAAACAATACCCCAAAGGTTAATGCTCATACTCTTCATAGAAAGTAACATAATTTTGACTTCATCCCTACTATCGTTATGAAAATGATCTGGGTATTGGAACCTACCAGATGAAACGGAAATGACGGATTCCGTTGCTTTTTGTAGTTTTTTATTTTTTTGAGACAATAAATAGATAAAGCTGAAAGCAATCACTGTTTGTAACAAAAACAAAGTGGCACATAACAATGGTTTATCTGAGTATAAAAAACAAAATAAACCTAAAAATGGAAGGCAACCCGCAATTACAAAAAAAACGTCTAAATATTTAACGGTTCTAAGGTTTTTTGCAACTTTTCCTTTTTTCCCAAAAGAAAATTTTTGTTTCCCCATTTTTTTGTATAACTCTTCATAATACTTCTTTTTATCATCAGCCAATTTTTTCCGAACCGAAACATAACCGATGACCTTTCTTTCTTCGTTTAAGATAGGAGTGATTGTGGCATCAACCCAATAGTAATTCCCTGATTTCGCTCTATTTTTAACTGCTCCAGTCCAAGGAAGTCCTACCTTAATATAGTCCCACAGTTCTTGGAACACAATTTTTGGCATGTCAGGATGCCGAACAATATTATGTGGTTTCCCGATCATTTCTTCAACAGTATATTCGGAAATTCTTGCGAAGTCAGGCGACACATATGTAATCAATCCTTTTGCATCGGTGCGAGAGATGATGACATCTGATTCGGTAAGAACATTTTCAACTAAATTTATTTTTGCATTTTTCAATTGTTTTCTCCCATCCTTCTCAACTAACATATCGTAAACTAGAAAGATGGGAAATTGAATCAACTAGGTTGTCCATTTTTTATGGACAAACCACGTTGATATTTGTCAATAAGGCATAGGGGAATCTACGAACTTCCCCAAGTGAAAGAGTGGTTCATTTTTTTGCTAAAATCAGGAATGAACTAGAGGTAAAATTTCACCAACTAACCATTAAATGTGCAAAGCATTGATCAACTAACAAAACAACAGATTACGCCAAGAAAACTTTCCTATAATTCAATCATTTCCCGACTAAGAAATTGTAATTTTTCCAATAACTCTGGATTCTCTTTGCAATCATTTGCAAAATCCGTCTCAAATGCATCTACGAGCAAACGAATGGAGGCACTTGAAGTGTTAAATTCAATACCGCCATCAAAGGAATTAGAAAAAACAGGAAGCACAAGATAAAACGGAATCGTTAACCAAGAGTTGATCCTTCTTCCTTTGATTGGGTATGTATAATCGCGGATTAGTTTTTTATCATCTCTGTTGGAAAGGGTAAAGGTTACCCAAGAATGTGATTCTTCCAAGGAAGGAAAAATCCCGAGTGTCAATAGAAAAAGAATTGTAGAGATCCCGGCGCCGTTCACTCCCGAAGAGGATGTATATGTTAAATCTATTTTGGTGGTTTGGCTTAACTTGAATAATTGTGATTTTGATAATTCATATTCAAGAGCGGATGAATTATACAAATTTGGTTTTCCTGCTTCAACTTTTCGAACAAGATTAAAACGAAGTTTCCCTTGTTGTAGAATTTCATAGGCTTCTGAATTTTTTGTTCCATGGTTTGCAATGGAAAAATAGTGTAAATTACAGGAAAAGCTGAAAGATAAGGCAAATACCAAGGTAAGCTGGAATAATCGTTTCATAACCTAAAGTATATTTTGGAATTCCGCTTAAGGCAAGGCAAGCGGATTTCCTTTGTTGGATGATATCAATCCAAACGAATCAACTAGAATACAAAGCACCCACACAAGTCCCACAGATATCGGAATCGGCATTCGCTGATTTGGCTACGGCCACTCTGATTTTTTTTAAATCTAACCTTTGGGAAGATTTTTCCATCGTATGTTTGGAAGGATCAAAACCACAGGGGAAGGATTTTATTCCTCCCTTTTCTACTTGGATATGCGCTAATTCTACATTTTCAAAACGAATGAGTGTGTACAAACTTTAACCTCTTGTGCAACAAGAATCATATTTGAATCCAAAGGAACTATTACAAACAAAAAAGTTTGGCAAAAACTTTATATTTTTGTCTCTTTGTGACCCATATCCAACTAGGACTGAAACCAAAACCTCAAAATAAAAAACCACATAATGGCTATTAGTGTGTTTTAGACCTATAACTATAATAAAAAAAAAGATCAAACCCATACAAAAAATCGAATATAATCGTTTACTTTATTAGGTGGGGAGGTCGACTATTTTAATAAACAGAGACAAGGAAAATACTTTAGGTAAACCTTCTCCCATTTCTTTATAATTAACTACATTTTGATTAATCAAATGAAACTGCCACTTTCATACAAAGCACAAGAAAAATTAAAATCTCTAAGCGAAAGATTTAGCTACTTGACGCATAATCCGCACTTCACTTCTGCCGGCTACGTTGACAAAAGGATAAAATCCGAAAATCTTCAATATAACCTTTCACTGATTATTTCTCATATAATAATCAAACTCAATATTCCCAACAAAAGCGTTGGTGTCTTTAAAAAAATCATAACAGAATACAATGAATCTGAGGGTAAAAATTTAACTCTTGAAGATTTTGAAAAAGTTGGTTGGATCAGGATTATTTACGGGGAGGTAGTAATTCCTCAATCAATAAACAGCCTTTTCTGGAGAATAGACAATTCATCAAAAAAAGGTGAGTCAATAAATATCCCAATAGAAAAGACAGATTTAGTTAATTGCTTACGAATTTATTACAAAGCCAACTTAGAAGGAGAAAGATTCATTATTTCGAAATCAGATCTCGACTTTATCATAAACAGATACTCGCCAAAGAATGTCACGATAGCAATGTTAGAGGAAAGAGGAATAATCGCAATTGACAAGAAAAATAATTCATATTACTGGCAAGTCAAAAATGATTACGCTAAAAGCTTAAACCATGAGATAGCCTCCACACTTTGGCTGTTAATTGGTGGAGAAAATGCAACGAGTAAAGAATTTTCAATATATGCAAATTTAATTCGAGTAACTGAAATTTGGATTGATAGCTTTGAATCTTATTTAGACAGACAAAACATCGACAAAATTGCCGAACTGGCTGAAAACTATTTATATTCCGAGGTTGATTTATTAAACTCTGATCAAGAATTCAAAAAAATATACTTAGATACATTTTCCCATAATAGTAATTTCGAAGATACGATTCCCAATATTGAAATTAACAATAACAATACTTTTGAATTCATAAAAAACATTAAGACTCAAAATGTAAGATTTCAAGAATTCTTTGGACACCAAAATGCACGTGAATTTTATTATTTAATATTAAGAATTATAATAAACAGTAATTCCAAGAAATTACAAATTTTCCAAAAATTCATAAAAGACATAACGAGACCTTTCATAGTATGGACATTGTATGAAGATATTCCTAGATTTTTTCCTTTTGCTATCCCGTATCTTTTGGATGATACAGAATTAATTCCAGTCGCATTTAGCTTAATTGATGAAATACGCATTAATACAGGTCTTTTAATTGAACAAGCAGACTCCAGAAAAAGAGATGAAGAACGTCTAGATTTATTAAACCAACTATGGTTAGAATTGTTTGATTTTATATTAGAACTTTTCTCCTCCGTCCATTCAGAAGACCAATTAAAAGGCGAAGCGATTGCAGAAGTATTAATCCCACTGGTTCAGAAAGTATTCAAACCTAATGCAGGTAATCAACATTACATAATTTCTCATAATGCATTAAAAAGACGTTATGATGAGGCGTTAAAAATACTAAGCAATAAAAGGATTCAACAATCGAACATTTATCTAAACCCTACGATTAGCCCCAAAATAATAAGTTCTATATTACCCTCTCTATCGGATTACATTAAACTTGAATTAGGATTAACATTTCAGTCGCAAATTAGATTCATTAACCTAAACTCCTCCATACTCCATTTATCAATAGAAGTTTTAAGACTCCTTAACTCGCGATTCGAAGAAGGTGAATTGAATGAAAAAAATAAACAATTACTTATAAAAGCCAAAACAGACTTAGTTTTTTCACTAAAAGATCATATAACGGAGTTTCATTTTCAAAACGAAATCAATACTAGCGGTAACGAAGAAAATATAAATAAAAGAAAATACAGAACAAATCTAACTGGGTTTGGTATAGAAATCATAGATTGGGGATATTTATTTTCCCATTTTGCCAAATTGAACCTTTTAGATGCATTTCATAGTAACTTCATAAAAAATATAAATTTTGATATCATGACCAACAAATATAGCGAACAAAACAAGGAGCAATCAGAAAAAATTAGACTCTATTTAAAAGCAATGATAGTGGGCTTCATTTCAATCGGCCAAAAGAAAACTATATATGAAACTGAAGACCTACCGGCAAGCAATACTCTTATTCAGATTGAAAAATGGATAAAAGAATTATCCCTGCAATATTCATTAGATGATTTGTCTAACAAAAGGGTAGATGTTTTTAAAGAAATAAATACTGGCTTTGGATATGATATTTATTTTCAACGTTTAACCATTCTTCTTTATAAAAGTATCAATTATTTCACAATTGAAAATTCAAATGACTTCATTATTGAATTTTTTGCTTCAAGTAACGACATCGGAAGAATGCTGGCTGCCATCAATATACTCGACTCAAAAGAACAACAGAACATAATATCTCAAAGAATTTCTTCAGTAAATTTGGATATTTTTCTGGAAGAAGTTTTTACGACAACTGAACTTCAATACGTTTCCATTGAAGCTGCTAATTCCGAAAATCATTGGGAACTAGCGAAACCAATGATAGAGAGAATCCAAAACCATTATAAAAGGGTTAATCACCCTGACGAAAATAGAGACCTCATCCTATTTGAAATCAACTTGTTATTAGCTTTTAAAGAGAGGGATTTCAACAAACTTAATAGCATCGAAATTACCCAAAAACAATACATCGATAAGGAAACTTTCAAAAAAAAGGATAAAATAAAGCAATACTATACGGCTTTATTTATATTATACAATGATAAAAACTATGAGGAGGCAATCAAATTATTCAAATCACTTCTATCAAAAGACATAAAGAATACCAACTTAGCATATCATTTATATAGAGCAGAGACCCTCAAGGCAATAAGTGTCATGAATACCGAATTTTTGATTGAAGCAAATCAAAATTGGGAAAATTTCATTAACTTTCTTTCTGATAATGAAAAAATTGGACTATCTGAATTATCCGAGTTAGTAGCAATCAATAGCCTGCACTATTTGGCCGCTACTAAAAATACGAGAGCCTTCGACCAGACGATAAACAGGCTTTCAAAAAAATCCATATATGAATTAGAAATCATACCAACTGTATATAACTTTTACATTGGGAGGAATTTACATGAATTAGCTTATGACTATATTCAAGATGCAAATGAATTTCTTTTGCAAAACAGAATGGAAATAACATCTAACATCAAAGATTTGTTTTCAAACTCTGGAAATGATCATTTATTTAATAAGTTCAAAATTAGCCTTGAAAGAATTAGGAACCTCCATCCGTCAAAAATTCCAAACATTTCACCAGACATAATAAACGGCAAAAAAAACTTAAGCGACTTTATCCTAAATGAAATTATCCAGTGTTTAAAAATAGTTCAGGAAAAAAAAGAGGCCTTAAGACAAATCACTCATGAAAATAGATTCAATGACTTTCTACAAGCGATCTTAAGATTTCGCTTTCCTTTTTGGGGATGGACAATTACTGACCAGTCAAGACTCGGTACATCTAGCGGTGGTGCAGATGCAGGAAATGCTGATTTAGTTATTCAATCTGGCGGTGGAGAGAATTTCGCTTTGATTGAAGCCTTTATTTTAAGAGACAAAAACTACACGGAAACGCATATTTTAAAGTGCCCAAAATACATTTCCAATATAAAGAGATATTATATTTTAGTTTATTTTTTAGGCGAATCTATTTCTCTTGGGGGTAAATGGAACCAATACAAAACGGATGTTACATCAATCACTTACCCTAATAATTTTGCCATTAATCCGATAGTAGGGATTACCGATTTGGATAAGGAATTTGAAGATGCGGTAAATATTAAAATTGGAAAATCTATCCACGGAGAAAATATTGAGATGTTCCACATTATGATTAATATACAAACAGGACCGCCCCCCAAGCAAACTTAACATTCTCTCTATTGCAATTTACAAAAATTGTTTTAAGGATTAAGAACTTAGCTATCAAGTTTGTATTGACTTTTTGCCAATACAAACTTCAAATCAAACGTTAGGTGAATATTTTTATGACAAACCAAGGAAATATATAATGAAGATTCGTTTGCTGTTCGTGTTTACTTTATTTTCACTAACATCCATTAGCTGTTTTTATGGGGTTGCAAGAATCGGATCTACGGAATGGGTAGACGAGTCTTTCGAAATCACAGAAGAACGAAAAAAATTTAAAAATGCTACTGACTTTCGTAACCCACCTGTTTATTCCAAAGCAGATATCATTGCCAAATGGGGAGAACCATCTAAGTCAGGAAATGATGTGGTTTGTGATTATATCGCGTACCGGGATGGATTCGAATGGACTATCATTGGCGCCATGGTTTGGATCATACCCATCCCTCTTTTGATTCTGCCTACCGGTTTCGATTATATAAGAATCTACTTCAAAGAGGAAAAAAGTGTGGGACTCACAAAAGCCCACTATGCAGAAACGCATGCCCTTGGTTATGGTTGTGGTGATAACTCCTGTGGTTTCATTCGAGGACAAACTTCCGATTATAGGTCTCGAAGGAGGAAACCAACGGTTTGTATGGTGGAGTGACAACTCAATACAATAAAATGTATCTGTTAACTCTACAATTCAATCATATCACGACCGAGGGATAACATTTTTTCTAAGCAAAGAGGGTTTTCTTTACAATCGTTTGCAAAATCAGTTTCGAAGGTATCCACTAACAGGCGTTTGAGATAGTGTCATTACTTCCTCCATCAAATGATTTAGAAACAATCGGCAATACAATGTAAAATGGAATCGTTAACCAGGAGATGATCCTTCTTCCTCGGATTGGGTAGGTATAATCTCGGATGGTTTTTTTATTTTCTTTGTCGTAAATGGTAAAGGTGACAGTGGAGTGGGATTCTTCAAAAGAGGGAAATATACCCAACGTGATTAGGAATAGAACTACCGAAATTCCAGCGTGATTGTATCCTGTTGTTGTAGTGTATGTTAAATCCATTTTGGATGTTCTACTTAAACCAAATAATTTTGATTTTGCCAATTCATACTCTACAACTGATGAATTGTATAAATTCATTTTCCCACCTTCCTCGGAACGAATCAGACTGAACCTGATCATTCCTTGCATCAAAACATCATTTGTCTAAACACTAGGTAGTTTTTTTTTCGCTAATGAAAAATCTTGTAGATTACAAGAGAGAATGAATGTGAAAATAAAAAATCGGATTAATTTTAAGAATAATTTCATGGTTCCAGATGTTTTGTCACTACACATAACCTATTGCAAGCGGATTTCAAATTTACAATGAGAATTGATAGACTCCCACCGCACAAGGGGTAGTAGCGGAAATCCTTTCGCACGCGAAAGATTGGAGCGGATGACCCGGTCCCTTTCCGTTAGGAAAGGGATGTGCCCCCAATTCCTTCCGCCCGGTAGTTTTCTTTATACTTGGCATAGTTGTTTGCTGTGCGGGTGATGATTTCTCGGTCTTTGTCTGTGATGTCTCGGATGATTTTGGCGGGGCTTCCCATGATGAGAACCCCTGGTGGAATTTTTTTTCCTGGTGGAACGAGGGATCCTGCGCCCACAAACGACCATTCTCCAATCTCCACATCGTCCATAAGCATAGCCCCCATCCCCACAAAACTATGGTCTTTTAAAACACAACCGTGGATGGTCGCATGGTGGCCAATGGATACATAATCCCCAATGGTGACAGGAAAGAGATCTCTTGCCACATGTACGAGAGTCATGTCTTGAATGTTCACATGTTTGCCAATGGTGATGGTATTTACGTCACCACGAAGTACACATTGGAACCAAATGGACGACTCTTCACCAATGGATACTTTTCCCATTATGTCAGCAGAAGGTGCCACCCAGGCCGTTGAGTGGATGGAAGGTGTATGGCCTTGAAAAGAACGAATCATAGTTCTAAGCACAGGCGAACAGGCACAAACTCAAGGCCTTTTCGTTTTTTCCGCTTGCGTTTTTACCTTCCGACAAGTTACCGTAGTCTTAGATTCAAATGGGATCTCACTCCTCAAAAACGCTATTTTTCTCTAAAAACCTGCTAAGGAACATTTCATGGCAATAGATATCAAAGTCCCCGAGATGGGGGAATCCGTAACCGAAGCTACCATCAGTGCTTGGACCAAAAAAGAAGGCGATGCCGTAAAAGTAGACGAAGTGCTCGCTATTTTAGAAACAGACAAAGTCTCATTAGAGATTCCTGCTCCCACTTCCGGGGTTTTGAAATCCATCACCAAAAAGGTGGGGGATGTGGTTCATGTGCGTGATATCATGGGCATCATTGAAGAAGGTGCTGTGGCTTCGGCTCCTGCTAGTTCCGGTGCCCCAACTCCGAAAGCAGAAGTTGTTAGTGCCCAACCTAACACGGGCAAAGTGAACGAAGAACTCCCTCCTGCGGCCCGCAAACTCATCGAAGAAAATAAGTTAGATGTTTCCAAAATCACTGGAACCGGTCGCAACGGACAAATCACAAAAGAAGATGTAATTCTTTTTATGGAAAAAGGTGGCGCAAGTGCATCGTCTGCTCCTAAAGCAGCGGCAAGTCCTGAGATTCCAAGAGCGGTAGTTGTTTCGGCAAATGCTGGACCTAGAGAAACTGTGGTGCCGATGACGAAACTCCGCCAAACGATTGCAAATAGGCTCGTGAGTGCGCAACATACCGCAGCCATCCTCACCACTTTCAACGAAGTGGATATGTCTCCGATTATGGAACTTCGTAATAAATACAAAGACAAGTTCAAAGAAACTCACGGTGTGGGTCTTGGGTTCATGTCTCTTTTTACAAAGGCAGCCGTGGCAGCATTAAAAGCCTATCCTGCGATCAATGCAGAGATTCGCGGAACAGACATCGTCTACAAAAACTTCTATGATATCGGAGTGGCAGTGGGTGGACCGAAAGGACTTGTGGTTCCGATTGTGCGTAATGCCGACCTACTGAGTTTTGCGGGTGTGGAACAAGAGATCGCAAGGCTTGCCGGCAAAGTGAAAGATGGAAAAATTTCTTTGGAAGATATGGAAGGCGGAACTTTCTCTATCTCCAACGGTGGTGTGTATGGATCGATGATGTCGACTCCCATCCTCAACCCTCCACAATCGGGAATTCTCGGAATGCACAATATCGTCAAGCGCGCGGTAGTTGTGAACGATCAAATTGTGATTCGTCCTATGATGTATCTGGCTCTTTCTTATGACCACAGAATCGTGGATGGAAAAGAAGCGGTTCAGTTCCTTGTGAAAATCAAAGAAATGGTAGAGGACCCAACAAGACTCCTCTTTGAGGTATAAGGATTTTATGGAACAATACGATATCATTGTCATTGGTGCAGGTCCTGGTGGGTATGTGGCGGCCGTTCGTGCTGCCCAACTTGGTAAAAAAGTAGCCATCATTGAAAAAAGAAAAACTCTCGGGGGGACTTGTCTCAACGTGGGTTGTATTCCTTCCAAAGCCCTTCTCGATTCTTCTGAAGAATATCACAAAACCAAACACAAATTAGCGGATCACGGAATCTCTGTGAAAGATGTCAAAATCGACATCGCTAAAATGATGGCTCGCAAAGACAAAGTTGTTACGGAAGTGACATCAGGTGTCGATTACCTGATGAAAAAAAACAAAATCACTCGTTATTTGGGCCACGCCAGTTTTGTTTCGAAAACAGAAATTTCCATCACTTCCGAAGATGGAAAAAAAGAATCCATTTCTGGAACGAACATCATCATTGCCACTGGATCGACTCCGATTGAAATTCCTCCCCTTCCTGTGGATGGAAAAAATATTGTTACCTCTGACCACGCCATTGCTCTAGACTCCGTTCCCGAACACCTCATCATAGTCGGTGCTGGAGTGATCGGACTCGAACTCGGATCGGTATGGTTACGACTCGGTGCCAAAGTCACTGTGGTAGAACTCATGCCACGCCTTTTTGGAACTGCTGACCAAGCCATTGCCAGTCTAGCGGAACGATTGTTAACCCAACAAGGAATCAACTTTCTCTTTGAAACCAAAGTGCACGGTGCTAAGGTCAAAGGCAAAAAAGTAGAAGTCGAAATCGAAGGCAAAGACGGTAAAAAAACCATTCTCGAAGGAGACAAGGTTCTTGTTTCTATTGGCCGCCGTCCGAACACAGATGGACTCGGTGCCAAAGAAATTGGGATCGAAATGACAGACCGTGGTCGCATCAAAGTGGAACTCAATAAATTCCAAACCAATATTCCGAATATCTATGCGATCGGAGACGTGGTCGATGGCCCTATGCTTGCTCACAAAGCAGAAGACGAAGGGATTGCCGTTGCCGAACTCATTTGTGGAAAGTATGGCCATGTGAATTACAAAGCCATTCCTTGGATTGTTTACACTTGGCCAGAAGTGGCTTGGGTGGGCCTCGGCGAAGAAGAACTAAAAGCCAAAGGTATCGAATACAAAGTGGGTAAGTATATGTTCAAACCCAATGCTCGTGCCAAAGCCATGAATGAAACCGATGGACAAGTAAAAGTCCTCGCTGACAAAAAAACGGATAAACTCCTAGGAGTGTATATCGTAGGGCCTAGAGCATCCGACATGATTGCCGAAGCTGCGATTGCTTTTGAATTTGGTGCCAGTGCGGAAGACATTGCTCGTTCCACACATGCCCACCCGACTCTTTCCGAAGTCCTTCGGGAAGCGGCGATGGATGCTGATGCAAAATGGTCCATCCATTCGTAATTTAACTGTTGTTTTGTTGTTTTAGGGAGAGTATATGACAACCGACCAGATGATGAGTTTATACGGCGATAACGTCGTATTATTGGAAGAGTATTACAAACAATTCAAAGAAGATCCGCAGAGTTTATCAAAAGACTGGATCGACTTTTTTGGAGAACTAGAAAGATCATCCGTTTCCGGCAACGGATCCAATGGAAATGGATTTGGTGGAAATGGATATGTGAACTATGCATCCACCGAACACAGAAAAGATTCTTCACTCAGCGACTTCGGGATCATCAACCTGCTCAATGCCTATAGAAGACAGGGGCACTTAGCTGCAAACCTAGACCCACTGGGAATCAACAAACCCAACCGCGAATTCATTGACCTGAAAGTCAAAGCCTTAAAACAAAGTGACTTAGACACAGAAGTAGATTCTGGAATTGCCAACCTTGGAAAAGCCAAACTAAAAGATGTGATCGATTGGTTTGAAAAAACCTACTGTGGTTCGATTGGTTGTGAACACTACTACCTCGTCAATGATGAGGAACGTGAGTGGTTACAAAACCGAATGGAACCACTCGCCAACAGCGAACCCATTAACAAAAAGACCGCCTTACGTTTGTTTGAAAAACTTTACCAAGCCGATAGTTTTGAAAACTTCCTCGCCAAAAAATTCGTAGGGAAAAAACGTTTTTCTCTCGAAGGTGGGGAAACTATGATCCCGATGCTTGATACCCTAGTGGAAGAAGCCGGTGGTCATAAAATGGATGCCCTTGTGATTGGTATGGCACATAGGGGACGTTTGAATGTTCTTGTGAACATCATCCGAAAACCAGCAGGTCTTATCTTTGCTGAGTTCGAAGAAAAACTAAACCCAGGCCAACTCGGTTATGCAGACGTAAAATACCATCTTGGGTATTCGAACAATGTCATGACCCATTATGGAAAAGAAGTCAAACTCTCTCTTGCCTTCAACCCTTCTCACTTAGAGGCCGTAGACCCAGTGATTTTTGGATCGGTCCGTGCTCGCCAAGAAATGGCAAAAGATATAGACCGATCTAAATTTATGCCAGTCGCCATCCACGGGGATGCTGCCTTTGCTGGACAAGGAGTGGTAGCAGAAACTCTCAACATGATGAACCTAGATGGTTATACAGTTGGGGGAACTTTCCATATTGTGATCAATAACCAAATTGGATTTACCACTCTCCCTAGCGAATCTAGATCTACTTTGTATGCCACTGACCTTGCCAAAGGATTCCAAGTTCCTATTTTCCATGTGAATGGAGATGACCCGGAAGCCACTTACCGAGTCACAAAACTTGCGTTAGAATACCGTCAAAAATTCAAAAAAGATGTGATCATCGATTTAATCTGCTACAGAAGGCTTGGACATAACGAAACTGACGAACCAACTTTCACTCAACCTCAGATGTATGACATCATCAAAAAACATCCCAAAACCATCAAAATTTATGAAGAGAAATTATTGCAACGTGGGGACATCACTCAAGAGGAAATCCAGTTTATTAAAGATGGAATTGCCCAAGGTCTCGAAGATTCTTTCCAACAAGCAAAAGAAAAAGACACTCGCATCACTGTAGATACACTGGGTGGGGTTTGGTCTAGATACACAAAAGAACCTTTGGATTCCGATGTTCATACCCAACTCCTCCAACAACAATTAGGTGGAATTGTCAAAGCAGTCACAACACTTCCCGAAGGTTATACAGCCAATCCAAAACACATTAAAGTTTTGGAAGACCGTAAAAAAATGGGAGCTGGGGAATTGCCAATTGATTGGGGATTTGCAGAATCACTTTCCTTTGGTTCCATTTTGGAAAACGGATTTCCGATTCGACTAGGTGGACAAGATGCACAGAGAGGAACATTCTCTCACAGACATGCCACTCTGTCAGACATCGTAAATGGGAAAAAACTCACTCTCCTTAACCATATCAGCGACAAACAAGCAAAGATAGAAATAGTAAACTCTTCTCTTTCTGAATATTCCTGCCTTGGATTTGAATATGGGTATTCCCTTGCGGATCCGAATAGCCTTGTGATGTGGGAAGCGCAGTTTGGAGACTTTGCAAACAACGCACAGGTAATCTTTGACCAATTCATTTCGAGCTCCGAAATCAAATGGCAAAGGATGTCGGGTCTTGTTTGTTTACTGCCACACGGGTATGAAGGCCAAGGTCCAGAACACTCTTCGGCAAGGCTCGAAAGGTTCTTACAACTTTGTGCTCTTGATAATATCCAAGTGGCAAACCTAACCACACCGGCTCAGTATTTCCATATCCTACGTCGTCAGATCCTCCAAAGTTTTAGAAAGCCACTCATCATCATGACACCGAAGTCACTGCTTCGTCTGAAAGATGCTGCCTCTAGTTTGGAAGACATCACAACAGGAGCGTTCAGAAAGATCCTTCCAGATCCAGTGGCAAAACCGGAAAAAGTAGAGAAGTTACTTTTCTGTTCTGGAAAGGTTTACTATGACTTACGCAAAGCCATTGATGCCCAAAAATTGGAAAACGTGGCAGTGGTTCGGATTGAACAACTTTACCCGTTTCCAGAGAACCATATCAAACAAATGATCACCAGTTACGGAAAACTGAAAAAATTTGTATGGGTACAGGAAGAACCGAAAAACCAAGGTGCTTGGTTCTTTGTTCGGGATCGGATTGAAGCCGTAATGCCAGAAAACAAACGTTTGCATTACGCAGGTCGATCCGAGTTCCCAAGCCCTGCTTGTGGTCACGTGGTCACTCACTTAAAAGAACAAGAAGATTTAGTAAAGGATGCTTTGTCTTAAAAACTAAAAAAAGACAAACATCTAACAACAATCGATGATTGAGTCACAATGGCCTTGGGAGAAATCTCAAGGCTTTTTTATTTTATGGATTGGGATTTGTTGGTGTGACCAATGCTTCCAAGGATCCACTTAAGATTCCTTTGGAAGAACTCGCATCATAATCAAAAATATGAAGTTTGATCTCAGGTTCCGGGAGTTTTCTTCTTTTATTGATCTGTTTTTCTGGATTCTTTCCTAAAACTAAAGTAAGGTGGTTCTTTGCCGAATTGTATACGAGTTTTCGGAAATGAAATCCATCTGGAAGGACCGTTTGCAAACCACTGGTCTCTGGATCAAAAAGATAAACCAATTTATGATCCTTATAATTCAAAACCCCATCCAAATTACTATCTTCTGTGACAGCAAGGATGATGATTTTTTTCTCCAAAGAAAGAACATCTTCTTTGGGATCATCGATTGTGTTTGAAACCGTTTTTTTGGCAAAGTCTCCCACAAAAAAATCCCAAATGTAAACATCATGAGGAAAAAGTTTTTGGACTTTCCCATCTTTTAAGTTGATGGAGTATAAATTTCTAGCGTGTGATAAAATCCCATCGGGACCAAACCCACCAGATTCTGTCACAAGTCCATGTGGGTAAATGAAGTATTGTTTCCAATAAATCTTCCCGTTCCCGTCTTCTAAATCTAAACTATCAGAGGGTTCAGGAGTATTATCTTTATTGTCTTTTTCCTTAGACTCGGGAGTTTCTACTGTCACTTCATACCCATCATCATAGAGGCGCCAACTTTTAGATAAACTAAAAGTTAACACCGCAAGGATGAGTAGGAAAAATAGA
Source organism: Leptospira bourretii (assembly GCF_004770145.1). Lineage (NCBI taxonomy): Bacteria > Pseudomonadati > Spirochaetota > Leptospiria > Leptospirales > Leptospiraceae > Leptospira > Leptospira bourretii. The sequence goes on from NZ_RQFW01000024.1 coordinate 36,364, forward strand.
AAAACTCCGACTCTAAACTTTTCCATTATTTGGTCGCGTTATAGGCCTTTATCGCACTAAACACTTCATCCAATTCAGAATCTGTCATATAAGCAAAAAGTGGAAAGTTAAGAACGGATTTAGAAATCCTACGAGCATTTCCATCCTTACCAAATCTTTCGACGAGGTATGGTTTGGCGCCTGGTTGGTCAGACATGGCACCTGGATAAATATTTCCAAATCCAATCCCTTTGTCTTTGAGAACAGCTTCGATTTTGGGACGAACTTCAGGGTCCACCAAAGTCACGTTACAGTATCCATTTTCCTCGTAATCTTTAGGGGCCTTAATGACACCAATCCCAAGACCTGGTAATTCTTTGTAGTATATGTTTTGTGATTTTTTACGAGAATCAATTCTTGCTTGTAAATGTTTTAAAGATAAGTTTAAAAAAGCAGCTTGTAAGGAATCAAGTCTTGAGTTCCAACCCACAAGTCCATGTTCGTAATGCGAAGTGCGTCCGTGGTTGACAAGCCTGCGTGTGACGATAGATAATTCTTCATCGTTTGTAAATACCGCACCACCATCACCGGCAGCACCTAACACCTTTGCAGGATAAAAGGATGTTGTGGAAATGAGAGCGTCTTTGTATAAGGACTTTCCATTGTGTCTGACGCCAAAACATTGTGCTCCGTCTTCAATGAGAGCCACGTTTTTCTCTTTGCAGAACTTTCGAAGGTCTTCAATATTTGCAGTTCCCCAGCCGTATAAATGAACCACAAGAGCCGCTTTTGGTTTTACCTTTTCGACAGCTTCCTTAAATACTTGGAAGTCCATTTGTAAGTCAATAGGATTGGTATCCACTGTATAAGGATCACCACCCACATTCACCACAGCTTCAAAGGTCGCCCAGAAAGTAGAGTCGGGTAACAACACTTTGTCGCCACGACCTACTCCCACAGCACGCAGTGCCAATTGTAAAGCATCAGTTCCATTGGCACAACCAATGGCATACTTTGTCTCTGCCCAAGTTGCAAGATTTGTTTCCAAATCGGTCACTTCGTTTCCACCGATAAACTGTGCGTTTACTGACATGGACTTTACTTTTTCATTCCAGGTGTCTAAAAATCCTGGTTCAAATCGTTTGATATCTATAAATGGAACTGCCATTTTTATGCCCTTTTTATTTACTTATTGTGAAAACTTGATGAAGCCAACCATTGAACTCTTTGGAATACATAGTCCAAAGAAAAAATAAAGCCCAATACAGAACCGTCCCATAGGCAAGTGCGGGGATCAAGGTTTTACTTAAATTATTGGATGCGGAATAATAAATGCGAATGAGAACAAGGGGCCATAAAAAGAATAAAAATACATAGATAGAATTTCCCATGGCCGAAATCCAAATGAGGACCTCCGCTTTCGGGTTTTCCTTCCAACGAGCCACCCCTTCCCAAAATTCAGGAAAAAATTGGACCAAATAAAAACAAAACACGAGGAAGAAAAAAAACTTCCAATGGGATTCCAAATCTCTCCGGAACAGAGTGAGAAGGAGACCCACAAACCAAATAAAAAGAACCGGAAAGGCAAGGACTTCCAATAGTGTCATGGCTTTGTTTTTGTATTCTCCGTGAGTCGTTCTAAACAGGAGATGAGTCCTGTGGGATCACTTAAACCCTTACCTGCAATGTCAAAGGCCGTTCCGTGGTCAGGGGACACACGGATAAAATCCAGTCCTAAGGTTATGTTGACTCCCTTTTTCCCTTCAAGCAATTTAAATGGAATGAGTCCTTGGTCGTGGTAACCTGCCAAATACAAATCGTACGGCTTAGCACCTGGTAAAAAGGCGGAATCGGCGGAAAGTGGTCCCTCGACGGAGAACTTTGCTTTTCGGAGTACTTTGGCACCTACGCCAAGTAAGGTCGATTCCTCATCCCCAATTTTTCCCCCTTCACCGGCATGGGGGTTAAGGCCCAAATAGGCAATCTTTGGATTTTTTAAAAACTGTGAACGGGAGAGAGCTTTGGCTAATTCCTTCCAAGAAAACTTTTTTAATTCTTTTACCACATCTTTCAATGGGACATGGGTGGTTAAGGGAATGACATTGAGTTTTTCCCCACTCATCATCATAAAGGTAGGTCGTTTATAATACTCGGCCAGAGTTTCTGTATGCCCCCGAAATCCTTTGATCCCCGCTTTCTGAACCCACTCTTTGGAAAGAGGCAAAGTGATGAGGTCAGCTCCGAGTTCTTTTTGTACATCCATTGCAGCTAACAAAGAATCATAGGCCATCTGGCCGGATGTTTTGGAAGGTTTTCCGAGAACAAAAGAACGAGATTTTTGAGAACCAAACCAAGAAAGGGAATAAAACCCTGGTTCCACACTGGGTTTGGAGAGGTTGGGGAGAGAGGGAACATGGATGTTGTGAGGTCCACGCACCAGATAGATGCGGTGGTGTTTCCCTAAGGATTGCAACAGAGGGAAGGCGGAAACCAGAAGTTCATAGTTGATACTGGTCGGATCGCCTTCCGAAATCAGAATGGTTTTCAATTATTCTTTTGCGTTTGGTTGTTTCCCAAAAATCTTCTCTACACTTAAGGAATCTTTTGAGTATTCCAATTCAATTAGGTCTTTGGCACTGTGTTTGAGGTCGTTGGAAATCATACAACGTCCTTCCAAAATCACCCCGTTTTGGATGATCAGCTCAGGAGTTTTGATATCTCCGAGAATTTTGGAGGTAGGAAGGAGCATCACACGGTTTCTAGCAGTGACGTTTCCAACAACAATTCCCTCTACGATGACACTGGCAGCAGTGATGTTGGTTTTGACCTTTCCGGTAACACCAATGTAGAGGTGTTCGGCTTGGAGGGATTTTCCCTCGAATTTACCGTCAATTTTTAAGGAACCATTGATGAAGAATTTACCGTTGAAGTAAGAATTCTCACCAATCGTTGAATTGGTAACTTCGGTCTGATTTTTGACTAATGCCATGCTGTTACGAGTCCGTGAATGTGATTTTTCACAGTGTCCTTGTTCCCCCCGGGAATGAAAAGGTTTTTTTACCCTCGAAAGGACGGGAGTCGAATCAAATCACATGCTTCTTCCGCAAATTCTTGAAATTCGCGAAGCCCTTCCATGATGGAACGACCTTCCAAAACCGTGGCCTTTTCAAACCTTGGATTGAATTTGATCGGTTCTTCCATGTTCATAATTACATTTACCCCATCTTTGATGTCTTTATTCACGGCGGTGAGGAAATCTCGAAATTTACCCAAAGTTTCAAAAGACTCAGCAATAAAAATTCGGGATTGTTTGTTTTTCATCCGAGAAAGCTGTTCACGAAACTCTTGTTTGTCGGCAGCAGCATATTCTTCTACCGTTTCCACAAGGATTTTCATGTTCCTACGTAAGTTCTCCATATATTTGAGAACAGAATCCCTTTCTGTGGCATGGGAATAATCAAATTTAATATGACCATCTCCAAGGATTGGGATGTATTCCAAATCCATAATATTCACAAGTGTTCCAATCTGATTGATTTCGCTATCATTTGAATTGGGGGTGATTTTCATTACAGGATACTGAGAAATGACTTTGTGTTTGAGGTTTTCCGGGTTTTCCTCTCTGGTTTTTGCATTTCTCATCGTCTGCTCTAAGTTATCTGGAATACCTTCAGGAGAAACTTCTTGCATACGCCGTCTATAACGTTCAATGTCAAAGGCAACTCGTTCCTTTTGCAGATCATTTTTTGCGTTTCTTTCAATTTTCTCCAAATTTCTTAGCATTTTCTGCAATTTGGAGAGTTCCATAATCTGTTCTTGTGAAAGAGGCATTTTATTCCCAACCTTCCGGAATGTTTGTTGATTCGCCAGATGCCACTAACGTTCGTTCAATGGATTTCGAAAGCACCTCTTCCCCATTGACTTTCAAAACCCTCCAATACAAATTGAGAGCCATAGGTAAATATTTAAGTCTTCCGGCTTTTTTATAATATTCCAAAAAACTTTGGTTTTCTTTTTTTACAAAACTAATAAAAGCCAACTGTAAATTGATAAAGTATGAATAAGGTCTTTTCCATAATTCATTTTTTAATTCTTCCTCGAACTTTTCTTTTTCGTTACGAAACCTTACGACTGTTTCCACAAAGGGATCCATTTGGTGTGTGAGTTCATAACCGAATCCATCTCCGTAGGTCCAATCACCTCGAAGAATTGTTTCCAGATCCTGCCTGTATAAAACAAAAGTGTTTTCTGGAAAATATCGTTTGGCGTAACGCAAAGCAGGAAAGGCAGGAATTTTTCCAAGTGAAACAGAACGGAATTTTTGTTGTTCCCAGTCTTCCCATTCTGCATAAAATCCTATGAGAAATTTCCAAAACCGGAATGTTTCTTCTCCGGTAAACCATCCTGTTTCGATCGCATGAAACAGAACTCCTGAAATTTGCCAATGGGAATCAAATACAACTGCATCGGTAAGTGTTTTAAAATTGATAGAATCTCTATTTCCTTTTTCATACTCGACTAACATATGTAAAATGGAGTTTTCATACGGGAACTCAGAACTTTCCCAACCAAGTAAATGCAGAAACCTACGATTGTTATCCGATTGGCCAAAAAAATGTTTGGTTTTCAAAACCCAATTGCGAAACTCGAGGACATTTCCCAAATACAAAAACCCAAATCCAATCAGCTCCCAGTCCTCCCTTTCCATTTCTTCAAACTCACGTTTTTGGCAAAGTTCCCAGATTTGTTCCAAAGTTTCTTTAGGAAAAGCAGAGGGAGAGACAAGTTGCGGGTCCCGGAAGCGAAAGGTGAGCTCATTTTCTCCCAGAACGGAACAAAGGCTGAACCCCCCAGAAAAATCGGTCGATAAATAGAAGAGATAGTTTGCAAAACGAGACTGATTGCCCGAAAAAAAGGCACGAAGGACTGGCCAAAGTTCATTCAGGTTGGCCTTTTTTGGAATCGGAGGCCCAGGATGGAATTCAATCCGGTATTCCGGCCATTGCAGTTTGTATTCTGTTTGTAAGCTCATAAGGAGAGGAACCTTCCCTCTCTAAATTCGTAATCATAGGAAGTATGCATGAGGCATTTTTGGTTAGCAAGTAGAATTCTTCTCTTTTTCACAACATCCCTATTTGCGGACACTGACCTTCAATATTTAATCAAATCTCATCAGTGGGGGCAAATCGAAAGTCACTTTCGAAATACAAACCCATCCCGTGAAAGTGAAGTTTATAGTTTAATTGAATTCCATGAAAAAGCACCTAACGGAGACAAGGAGAAACGGTTTCGGTATTTGATTTCTCTTGTGCGCGGCGTTTTTGTCACAGAATCTTCGGAAGAAGAAGTCAGAAAAATCCTGACACAAACGATGCCCTTCCAAACCACCCTTTTTAAACTTAGTTACTGGAAGTTGTACACAGAAATCACACAAAGAAATTATCTCACACCTGTCGAAAGAATCCAATTTTTGAATCGATTGAATATGGAAGAAGATCCGATTTGCCGCAGGCTTCTGGATGAACTCGTCCGTCTTCTTGCCGCTAATAACCAATGGAAGGAAATTTTAGATAAAATTAATTCCATCCAAGAATCGCACAAACGATATCTTCTGACAGGGGATACACAATATCGGTATGGAAAAGCAAAACTTATATTAGGTGATGAAAAGGCAGCCGTTGAAGAATGGTTGAATTGTCTACAAAGAGAAGGACTTTCTGACTCTACTGTGCAGATGATTGCTGCGGACTGGTCCAAATACAAAGGATCGGGAAGTATTTTACAACTGGCTCCATCAGAATTCTCCCTTCTATTACCAGCAATCAACCATAATGACAAAGAAGCCGTGTTTCGCACAAGGCCAGAACTCTTTTCCACAAGACTTGCTTATTACGAAGGGTTCAAACACATTACTTCTGTTTTAACCAAAACCGGAAAAATCAATGAACTTTTTAGAGTTTTACGTGCAAACAAAACCTTTGTGGACATGGATTCCTCTTGGATTGTTAGTTTAGCGGATATTTTATACCAACAAAATAAATTCCAAAATGCGATTGAACTTTTAAAAACATTTCCCGGAAAAGATGCAGGATACTATAGAGTGCTTGCAGCCACTTACGACAGATTAGGTGATCGTGAACTGTATTTTGAAAATTTAGTTTTATATTTAGGGAAATATCCTTTTAATCTTTTTTATCAGGACCGTCTCATTGAATATCTTGTAGATCGCAAAGGTGAAAAATCTAATTTTGCTCCACTGGCAAAATTTGAAAGAGCCCTTGCTGAAATTCCGAATCTCCCCGTCAAAGGCCGGCTTGTGTATTGGTACTTACGATCCCTCAAAGAAAGTGGTGAGATGGAGAAGTTAAAAAAAGAACTGAAACGTTATTATGCGCTTTGCCCCGGATCTTATTATACACGAGTGATCCGAGAAGAATTTTTATCCATCATCAAAGAAGGAAACAAACCGGACAATCCAACTTACAACAAAGAATATTTATTTGAATATCTATCTTATACGGCAGGAATCCCCGAAGAATCGTATGCCATCCTTGGTAGAAACTTAGGATTTGTTTACCCCAAAGATTCTTATGAATTAGGAAATAAACTAGGTGGAATGAGCTCACGAATCCAAGGGCATAAACTTTTGAACCTTGCCAAAGAATACTTCCGCGTCGGAGAAGATAGTTTGGGTTTAAGTCTCGTTAATTTTCATGTCAAACGAGAGAACCTTTCCGAAGAAGAAAAAGATGAAATTTTGGTGGGGATTGGAGACTTAACATATAACACATATTATACTGCATTTCACACGAGGTCTCTTCTCAAAAGACATTTGATCCCAGATGACCCCATTTTAATCCCCACTTCCCTTTCCGTCCGCATGTATCCAAGGCCACACCAAAACATTGTCTCTCGTTACGCCCAGGAAAATGATATCTCCGAAGACAAGGTATATGCTTTGATGCGACAAGAATCCTTTTTTAAAGAAACTGCGACCTCAAGATCCAATGCACGGGGTCTCATGCAAATTATGCCGGCGACAGGAAAGGAACTCGCCTCACGTATGGGAATCACTTCCTACTCCCTCTATGAGCCAGAAACCTCTATCCGTTTGGGGACAAAATTTTTAGCCTATCTTTTGAAATCCAACGACAACGAATTGAAATGGGCATCAATCGCTTACAACGGAGGTCCGGGCAATTTACGGAAGTGGAAGAAGTCCGTTTATACCGGTGATTTTAACCATTTTTTGGAAGACCTTCCTTACAAAGAGTCGAGAGATTACTGTCGCATCGTGGTTTCAAATTTCTACGCCTATGACATTATGAAAAAATACCACAAGTTGTAAAAAATGACTTTTCCCCACCCTTTCCCCTGTCTATCCTTTGAAATAGACAGAGATATACAGGAGAAGATATGTCCGAAAAGGCAATTCTGAAAGTGGATGGGAAAGAGTTCGAACTTCCGATTTTAGTGGGAAGCGAAGACGAGAAGGCAATTGATATTACTAAACTCCGCCAATTGTCAGGTTATGTTACGATTGATTCCGGTTATTTGAATACAGGTGCTTGCACCAGTGAGATTACCTTTCTCGATGGAGAACAAGGAATCTTGCGTTACCGTGGAATTCCCATTGATGATTTGGCCGCTAAATCTACGTTTACTGAAGTAGCATATTTACTCATTTACGGCAAACTTCCAAACGACGCACAACTCAAAGAGTGGAATACTTCCATCACCAACCATACAATGATCCATGAGGATCTCAAGCGCCTGTTCAACGGATTTCCAAAAGATGGACACCCGATGGCAATCATGTCTTGTATGATGGGTTGTTTGTCTACTTACTACCAAGATAGTTATGATCCAATGAATGAGGAACATAGAGAAATCTCCATCATTCGACTACTTGCAAAGTTTCCAACCATTGCAGCATATGCTTACAAAAAATCCATCGGCCAACCGATCATCCATCCTCTCAATGAATTGGATTATGCATCCAATTTTATGAACATGATGTTTGCGGTTCCTGCGGAAGATTACCATATCGATCCAGAAATTGTTTCTGCACTAAACTTACTTCTCATTCTGCATGCAGACCATGAACAGAACTGTTCAACGTCTACCGTGCGTTTGGTGGGGTCTTCCCTCGCAAACCTATATGGTGCGATTTCTGCAGGAATTCTTGCACTTTGGGGACCACGTCATGGTGGTGCTAACCAAGAAGTTTTGGAAATGTTAGAAGGAATTAAAAAGAGCGGGCTTTCTGTGAAAAAAATCGTAGAACAAGCCAAAGACAAAAATTCCAGTTTCCGATTGAATGGATTTGGTCACCGTGTTTATAAAAACTTTGACCCTCGTGCCAAAATCATCAAAGTAGCTTGTGATAAAGTTCTCAACAAACTAGGTATCAAAGACCCACTCCTTGACATTGCAAAAGAATTGGAAGAAGCGGCTCTCAATGATCCATACTTTGTAGAAAGAAAACTCTATCCAAACGTAGACTTCTACTCTGGAATCATCTACCGTGCGTTAGGAATTCCTACCAATATGTTTACAGTCATGTTTGCTATGGGTAGACTTCCAGGTTGGATTGCTCAGTGGAAAGAGATGATAGAAGATCCAAGTTTAAAGATTGGCCGACCACGCCAAATTTACACTGGTCCAAAAGAAATTTCTTACGAAGCAGCAAAAAAACAGGCTTAAAGCCGATTTGAAAGAGGACAAGGGGTCAATCCCTTGTCCATAACTCACAATTGAAAAAACCATCCATCGAATCGATTTTTTTCTTTTTTTTAATCCTTACTCTTTTTTTTACCAATTCCCTTTTTTCAGAATCACAAAACGATATTGGCGAAAGACTCATTCACACAACAAAGTTCTCTTACTGGATTGACCCAAATTCTTCCATACCAGTAGAATCTGTATTAGGAACTGGTGAATTCAAAGAAATAGAAGATAACTTTGTCAATTTTGGTTTTTTAAAAGGAACTCTTTGGCTTCGTCTCAATCCAAAAGATTTCCCGGATCCTTCTAAATATCCACTGCTCCTCATCAATGCACATAACATAGACTCGGTGGAATTATTCCATAAACATGATGGAAATCGATATATTGTATCTAAATCAGGTCACATCCAACCAGTATTCCAAAGAGAAATCCCCCATAGAAATTTTGTGTTTCGAATAGGGCATGAAAAAGAAACCATCCTCATTGCGATTCATTCAGATATTTCTTTGCAGTTTTCTCTGATTTTTACCAACCAAAGGAATCTACAAAGAGAAGATTATATCACGCAGTGGGTTTATGGATTATTTTTTGGAAGTTTAGGAATCATCATTTTATACAATCTCGCCATTGCATTTTTTGTAAGAGATCGAAATTATTTTTATTATATTGGTTACGTATTGTTCTTTGGACTCGGGCAACTTTCTTTACTTGGATTCTGGAGTTATTTTTTTGTTCCGGATTCTTATTTTTGGAAACGGATTGGAATTCCTTTTTTCTTTAGTGTCTGTCTCTTTTTCTTTGTTCTCTTCACATCTAATTTTCTAAAACTAAAAGTTAGAATCCCCAAAATGGCCAGATGTTTTCAAGTTTTGGGATTTTTCTCACTGCTCAATGCTATGGTTGCATTGTTTGGTGGGATTTCAGAAGCATCCATCGGGGTGACATGGCTCTCTTTACTAATTTGCGTTAGTTTACTTGGTGTTTTAATTTGGGGAATTTCCAAACGACTTAGGTCTTTTTATTATTTTGCTGTTGCCTTCGTTTTATTACTCCTTACCTGCATTGTATATGGATTACTCAAATTTGGAATACTTCCCTCCAGTGCATTTTTGGAAGAAATGTTATTTCCCATCGCCTCCCTTGCTGACATCACTTTGTTTGCTTTTGCTTTGGCAGATAGAATCCAACTGCTCCGACAAGAAAAAGATTTGGCTCTCGCCCAAGTCACAAGCCTTCGAAAAGAAAGAAAAATCTCTAGGGACATTCTCATGCAGTCCCTGCCAAAAACAATTCCTGATGTAAAGAATTTACAAATACAAATTTACATCCAACCAATGAAAGATGTGGGAGGAGATTTTTATGAATACTTTTCTCCTAATCCTTATGAACTCGGGATTGTTCTTTGTGATGTTTCGGGGCATGGAATCCCTGCTTCTCTTATCTCTGCAATGGGAAAGGTTGCCTTTACCACTCAAAAAGACAATATCTCTTCCCCCAAACAAGTTCTAGAAGGAATGAATCGCGTGTTATACGGGAACTGTAACCCGCAGTATGTAACTGCATCCTATGTGTATCTCAATACTTCTACAAAAGTTTGGCGGTTTGGGCGGGCGGGTCATCCCAGTGCCTATCTGCAACGTGCCAATGGAGAAATTATAAAAGTTCATCCCAAAGGAAAAATCATCGGTGTTTTTCCAGAAATCCAAATGGAAGAAATCACTTACCAAGTGGAACCCAAAGACAGAATCCTCATCTTAAGTGATGGGGTTTTGGAATGTTTTCATCCAGACGGAACTATGTATGGAGAAGCAGGACTTCTCGAATTTTTAAGAGCCAACCGCGAAATACCGAATCATCTTTTCAAAATAAAACTCATCCAAGACTTGGAGTCATTTTCTAAAACAGAAATAAAAGACTGGGACGACGACCTAACCTTTATTTTCCTGGAATTGGTATGACAAAAAGTTACGAACTCCTGGACTCAGGTGACTTATCCAAATTAGAAATCGTTGGTGGTTACAAACTCCTACGTTCTTCCCCTACTTCTGCTTATGGAAAAGAAAACCCTGGAATTTGGAACGACCTCCATGCCCAGTACATCAAAAATGACTCGGGTTCGGGGCATTGGAACTTTCAAAAGAAAGTTCCAGAAAGTTTCACCATCGAATTTTCAAATCTAACCTTTAAAATCAAACTCACACCTTTTGGTCATATCGGCCTTTTCCCAGAACAAGAAACCAATTGGGACCGCATCCGAGAGATTGGTAAAAAGAAACAAGGCCTCGAAGTTTTAAACTTATTTGCATATTCGGGAGGATCCACACTTGCTTGTCTCGATGCGGGTATGAGTGTTTGCCATGTCGATGCCTCCAAAGGAATGGTGGACTGGGCAAGAGAAAACGCAAAACTCTCAGGACTTGATTCGAAACCTGTGCGTTGGATTGTGGACGATGTGATGAAGTTTATCCGTCGTGAAATCAAACGGGGAAAAAAATACCAAGGCCTGATCCTTGACCCTCCAAGTTTTGGTCGTGGGTCCAAAGGAGAGGTTTGGAAAATTGAAGAAAATTTAAGCGAACTCATGGATGCTCTGATGGAACTCTCCGATTCCAAACCAGAATTTGTGATCCTCAGTTGCCATAGCCAAGGCTTTAGTCCTTTAACCTTAGAAAGAATTTTATCTTCCAGAATCAAAACCAAAGGGAATTACCAAACCTCCGAATTATTCATTCCAGAAAAATCAGGAAAAAAATACCCAGCTGGATTTTGTACTTTCTTCTCTAAATAAACCAGGCAAATCTAAAGATTCGAATCCTGCCATATGCAAAACAGAAGACAATACATTACTAGTTTTTCCAATCCCAAGGTCAAATGGGTTGCGGGACTCAAAGAAAAAAGAAATCGGGATGATGAAAAAAAGTTCTTCATCGAAGGGTATCGTGAAATCAAAAAAGCCATCACGAGTAATCCAAGTTCACCTATCCCTTGTTTGCCGGTAAAAATCACAAGTTTATTCATTTCCCCAGAATGTTTTTTAGGAGAAAATGAAGAGACCCTCATCCAGTCCGTCCATTGTCCGATCTTTGAACTTCCTCGTAAAATTTTTGAAAAAATTTCTTACAGAGATCGACCTGACGGCCTTATCGCTGTTGCTGAAACTCCCGATGCCCATGTCCCTTGGGAAAAAATCAAAAAAATTGAAACCAATCCCATTCTCATCATTGAAGGGGTGGAAAAACCGGGGAACCTCGGGACCATCCTCAGGACCGCGGAAGGTGCGGGTGTTGGCCTTGTGATTGTCACAGACCCAAGGATTGATCTTTTTAATCCAAATGTGGTACGTGCAAGTACCGGAACTATTTTTACTTTGCCCGTTTATATTGGTGATTTAAAAGAAGTTCTTACCCAGTTTCAATCCAAAGGTTACAAACGTTATGCGGTCACACCAGAAGGAAAAACTCTTTATACTTCCATCAATATGAAAGAAAAGTCGGTTTTTCTTTTTGGAAGTGAACAGTATGGACTAAGTGATGATGCAAAAAAACTTTCCGATGATACACTCCATTTGCCAATGCTCGGAGAAGCGGATTCATTAAACTTGGCCATGTCTTGTGGAATCGTATTGTATGAATCCATAAGACAAAGAAACAAATGAAACTTTATTTTTATATTTCAGGCCATGGGTTTGGCCATATCAGTCGTTCTGGAAATATTATCAAACGCCTGCTTAAGGAAGAGTATATTGAAGAAATTCATTTGGTCAGTCCAAGAATTTCATTTTTAGACTTTACCGATCCAAAACTTACCACAAGGAATTTAAAACTGGATGTGGGAGTTTCGCAAAAGAACTCACTTTCTATAGATTTACAAACCACAAAAGAAGAGCTCATCGATTTCGAAAAAAAGAAAACACAACTCCTAAAAGAAGAAACGGAATACTGCAAAAAAAACAAAATCGGATTAATCCTAACCGATAGTTCTTCATTTCCCATTACCATTGCTCTGGAAACAGGAATCCCCAGTATGTTTATCGGGAACTTCACCTGGGATTTTATTTATCAAAATTACGCAAAAGACGATTCGTATTTTGGTGTTCAAAGCGAACAACTCCAAGTAGAATACGGATTTGTTACAGAAGCGCTTATTTTACCTTTTTCTTGTCCTATGCCACCTTTCTTAGAATCGTCTAACATTGGTCTTGTGGGAAGAAAACCAAATCTTTCAAAATTACAAGCCAGACAAAAGTTTGGTTTAAAAGAGGATACTACTTACATCCTTTTATCTTTTGGGGCTTATGGTCTAGAAGGAACCAAACTACAAACCGAAAACTTACCCAAGTCCATTCAACTCGTGGCTTATGGAGTTCCCGGAATCCAAACGGAAGGAATTTTAGTTCCCGAAGTCTCCCATTATCCAGACCTTGTGGCAGCGGTCGATTATGTATGCACCAAACCAGGATATGGAATTCTAGCAGAATGTTATTATGCCAAAACCCCAATCCTTTATACCGATCGTGGTGATTTTAGCGAATACATCCACTTGGTAAATGCATTAGATTTATACTTTCGCTCCGCATATATTGACCATTCTCGAATAATTTCTTGTCAATTTGAAGAAGTGCTGACTCTAATTGATACAATCGACTCCATGACTCCAAAGTTAGAATTAAAAACGAATGGAGAAGAGGATGTTGTTTCACACTTATTAGAATACAATTAAATGCCTGGCCCAGACTCTTATACTGATCGAATCCTTCAAGATTTAGAAGCCTCAGAAAATGGTTATTTCCAAATCGAAAACTCGGGTGGCAAAGCCGTATTAAAAATCACCAAACCCGGCGCCAAGGGCAAAAAAGTTGATTATAAAGATGTTTTGGCCAGGGTTCAACTTTTTGGTGTAGAAGGTTACAACCAGGAACAAATCAAAAAGATCGTTTTATTAGCTGAAAACAAACCAGTGGAAATTGGAACTTGGTCGAAGGGAGATCCCATCAGTTCCTATGCTGACATCACCATCTCCGAAGATCATATGGAAGCCAAAATGGTTCTTCATCCTCCTAAACATGGAGGAGCACTTCTCACCGAATACCAGTTACGTGAACAAATTGCTTCTGTTGGAATTTCAGTTGGGATCATCGATGTTGTCATCCAAAACCAAATCAAAAACCCAAACTTTTTTGTTCCTTATACGATTGCCAAGGGTTTCGCACCAATACCAGGCAAAGATGGAGAAATCAAAATTTACTTCCGTTCCGACAACAAACCCCAGTTAGAAGAAGACGAACATGGACGAATTGACTATAAAAATATTGGAGTCATTCAATCAGTAAAACCTGGTGACCTGATTGCCGAACGGATCCCCCCCAAAAAAGGCGAATTTGGAAAAACCGTAAATGGAACCATCATACCCTACCAAGAAGAAAAATCAGTGGATTGGCATCTTGGTCCCAACGTCGAATTAAAAGAGGACAAACTGTACGCGAAAATCGCTGGTCGACCTGTTTTATCTGCTGCTTGGGAAATCAAAGTCGATGAAGTGATCCAACTGGAAGCTGTCGATTATTCCACTGGAAATATAGATTTTCCAGGAACCATCATCGTGGAAGAAAAAATTGGAGATGGGTTTTCTCTTACCACAAATGGAAGTATCATCATTCGTAATTCCGTAGGAAAAGCCTTTCTCAAAGCCAAAGGAGACATTGTTCTATCCGGCGGATTTATGGGACGCGGGGAAGGTTATATCGAATCCGAAGGAAATATCTACGCTAAATTTGTCGAACAAGGAAAACTCACGGCCCAAGGAAGTATCTTTGTGGAAGAAGCAGTGATGCATTCGGAAATATCTGCCAAAGATTTCATTCGTGTATTAGGAGGAAGAGGAGAAGTGATGGGTGGAACAATCATTGCTGGAAACTCCCTTACCTGCTCCAAACTCGGTGCCGTAGTGGAAACAAAAACCAAAGTTGCCATTGGAACACCTCCAGAGTTACTTGATGAACTCAACCGAATGAAAAAAGAAATCACAGATAAAGAAATCACTCTTCACAAGGTCCAACTCGCACTCACAAAACTTGTTGAAAAAAGCCAAAAAAAAGAACTGAACAAAGAAGAAAAAGAAACGATAGGCAAACTCAAAGATGCGAATGAAAAGTTTACCAAGGTTTTAGAAACAGAATCCAAACAGTTTGAAACAGCCCTTGGTTCGTATGAACCAAATCCGGATGCCTTTGTAGATGTGGAAAGAGAAGTGTTTCCAGGTGTGGATTTAAGTTTCGGCGCAGGAAAAAACTACCGTTTGGGAATCAATTCGCTCGTCGGGAAAACACATTTTTATTTGGGAACTGACGGAAGCATTCAAACAGAACGAACCGTCATCAGAAAAGAAGACTAAATCAAAAACTCTTTTTAATCTCCGTTGATGATTCCATCTTCTTCATCACGAGAAATTCTTTTTTCAGGTTTAAGATCTGCATCCACAGAGTTGATTACTTCCGGAATTGTAGTTTTTTTCCGTTTTTCAAATTTTAATTTGGCCAAATCGGCCTTATCAAAAACTAACCAATGTTTGTTGCGAAATCCAGAGACCTTTTTAAAAGAAAAACCTTGTCCTTGTAATACATATGTCGATGTTGGAAAGTGTTCAAACGGAATATCAGGGATATTGGACCAATCATAATAATTCCCTTGTTCGTCATAGGTGATTTCTTTTTGAAGTTCCCCAAATAAAATCTCAATGGCAGTATCAGATGACCAAATATAAAATCCAGTTCGCGAATAATGAGAAACCACCGATTTCACAGGATTGTATTTAGAGATAACGAGTAGAATTTGGTCTGATTTTAATTTTTGTAAACCATCTGCAAGATCCATGGCGAATTCTTTAATTTCTTTTTCTTCAAAGATGTACTGATTTACATCTCCGTAAGAACTTTCTTCACGGAATTTAATATTTCCCAGTAAATCCAAAATTTTATCTTCAGAAATTTCTAAAGGATGAGCCAAGGTTTTAGGAACAGAAGATTCAGATTTTAAATTAATTTTGTCTCGATTGACTGTATAAATTGCAAATTCATTACTGCGGAATAGAAGGTTACGAGACTTTACACCTGAGGCACATGAGTGCAAAAGGATTGATAAAATGATAAGGGAAAATATTTGGAAAAGTTTCATTACGCTTATGCCTCTAGAGTTTTTTGAAACTCTGGAAATTTAGAAAGGTATTCATCTAAAGTTAAAATAGAAAGAATATGATTGAGCCCAGAAAGGCGAAAAACGGAGTTTAGGTTTTTATTCAAATTGGTGACAAAGATTTCAACTCCGCGGTTGTGCAGCGCTGATGATGCTTTGATCACCGCACCGATCCCACTCGAATCCAAAAACTTTACTGAGTGGAAATCCATAGTCAGTTTTCCAAAATTCTGACTATCGATTGCCTTCTCAAATTCTTGGTAAAACTCGCGTGAGTTTTCCATCAGGACATCCCTTTGGATCGATAGAAGCAGGTGATTTTCCTGACGGTGGCTTAGAATCAACATAGTTGGATTAACAATACGTTACGATTCTCTGGATTTGTGTCAAGAAAATCGGCTTTAGGAAAGCGGGGCCAAATCCGTCAGATTCATCTCCAAATCGTGCGGGTATCCTTCTTTATCGTTATAAACAACAATGGCTTTTTCGGATTGGATTTCTTTGATTTCCACTGTAGAACCAGTAAAAATAAAGATCCCTTTGTGCAGAAATGTTTGTTTGGTGAGTTTTGCCTTATCGCCTGGCTTCATTCCCCATCCTCTTTTTTCAGATAGAGATCCTTACCTGCTTTTTTCATGACATCAAAGATGTACATTTGGCTGTGATCCACACGAGTTCCAATATCATAAATGGCATCGGTAAAATCTGCACCATCAATTTTGGCAGAAGCCAGTTTTGCAAAACGTAAGTCAGCACCACGGAAATTAGCATTCCTGAGATCGGCACCGTTAAAAAAAGAAGCCTTTAGATTGGCACCTTGGAAGTTGGCGCCCACAAAACTAGAATTTTGAAGAAAGGCATTGTGAAGATCAGCACCAGAAAAATCCACACCATCTAACTTTTCTTTCTCTAACATCACACTGGATAACTTAGCTTCCTTTAGGTGGCCTTGTTTGTGGAGGAGTTCCATGGTTTGCGATTTTGTGATTCGGTTTTCTTTGGGAACACCTTGTCCTGACTCATAATCTTCAACTGCTTTTTTAAGAGCAGCAACAGCGGACTCAGGGTAGTTTTTCCTTCGTTCAGGGAACTCAAATAGAGTTTCAAGAGTTTCTGGTGTGAGGTGTTTTAAATCGGAAAGGGATTTTCCTTTGGCATACTCAGTTGCCATAGCAAGCGCAACAATCCCAAACCCACAACCTGTTGTGGTGTAACTTGCGTCTTCCACAACTTGGTTTTCGTCTAACTTTAAATAAATGCGGTATCCGTCTCCGCAACCTGTGTTGCGGTAGTAGGAGACGACAGTCGCGTCATCCATCTCACGGTAATTCATCCTTTGGTCGTTGATTTCTTTGTAGCGAGCAAAGTCCATTACTGCCATGAGTTGTTCCCCCGTTATTAGTTAGACGGATCTGAGGCCAAAGCCTCTTACTTCATTTTGTATTTTTTCTTGAACTTGTCAACTCGACCAGTTGTATCCACTAATTTGGATTTTCCGGTAAAGAAAGGGTGGCAGTTGGAACAAATTTCCACACTGATATCCCCGGCAGTGGATCTTGTATCGATCACTGTACCACAAGCGCATTTGATTTTTGCAGAAACGTATTTTGGATGTATGTCAGTTTTCATGGTGGCCCTTTTAGTTCGTATTCATGCTGGCGAGGAATTGGTCGTTCGTCTTTGCGCCACGCATTTTTTCAATCAATAGTTCCATACTTTCGGTGATACTCATAGGAGAAAGTACTTTTCGAAGGATAAAGACTCGAGTGAGGGTATCTTGCGGAAGTAGGAGTTCCTCTTTTCTTGTGCCAGAACGGTTGATGTCGATGGCAGGGAAAATTCGTTTGTCCGCGAGTTTTCGGTCCAAATGGATTTCCATATTTCCCGTTCCCTTAAATTCCTCAAAAATCACTTCGTCCATTCGGGAACCAGTGTCAATGAGGGCGGTGGCGATGATGGTGAGTGACCCACCCTCTTCGATATTCCTTGCTGCTCCAAAAAAACGTTTTGGTTTGTGAAGGGCATTGGAATCCACACCACCGGAAAGGATCTTCCCTGAAGTAGGAACCACTTGGTTGTAAGCACGGGCAAGTCTTGTGATGGAGTCAAGTAAGATGACCACATCTTTTCCATGTTCCACAAGCCGTTTTGCTTTTTCGATGACCATTTCTGCCACTTGGACGTGGCGTTGTGCTGGTTCATCAAAGGTCGAACTCACCACTTCCCCTTTTACATGGCGAGCCATATCGGTTACTTCTTCTGGACGTTCATCGATGAGAAGGACGATGAGAAAAATTTCAGGGTGGTTGCGAGTGATGGCATTGGCAATGGATTGCATCAGAACTGTTTTACCAGTTCTTGGAGGGGCAACGATAAGAGCTCTTTGTCCTTTTCCAATCGGACACATAAGGTCAATCACACGAGTGTCCAAATGACTTGGATCAAACTCCATGTTGATTCTTTCGTTGGGATAAAGAGGTGTTAGGTTATCGAATAAATTTCTTTTTTGGGCCACTTCCACCGGGAAACCATTGATGGATTCCACACGTAACATCGCAAAAAATCGTTCCGCTTCTTTTGGTGGTCGAATCAGACCTGTGACTGTATCTCCCGTGCGAAGACCAAACAATTTAATTTGGGAAGGAGAAACATAAATATCATCTGGACCTGGCACATAATTGTAGTCAGGTGAACGAAGGAAACCATACCCATCAGGAAGTCTTTCCATTACCCCTGCTGCATGCACTTGTCCGTCTTTTTCGGTTTGTGCTTGGAGAAGAGCAAACATTAAGTTTTGTTTTTTTAAACCATGAGTGTTTTCAACACCCAAACCTTTGGCAAGATCAGCCAGTTCGTTGATATTTTTTTTCTTGAGTTCGACTAAATCGAGAGGAGGAGGAATTGGACCTTCGTATCGGTTCTTTTTCTTCTTAAACTGTTTTGGAGGTTCGGAACCATCTTCTTGGTCCATGATGCCGTTAGTATATTCAGTTGGTTCTTCAGGAGGGTTAACTTGGATTTCTTCTTGTTTGCGTGATGCCATAGATTGTTCTACATTGATTTGTTAGAGTATTTGATTAAAATCGGGAAACCATTTGTGCAAGTTATGTATGCAAGGGAAACAGCGAAGTGCGGAGGTGTTTTCTCAAACGGTAATGAAAAAATTGTTTTTCCGAGTGTTTTCGTCAACGTCTTTTTTTCGACTTTTTCCCCACTTGCGTTGGTTTTGGACTCTGTTTCTTTGCTTTTGCCTTTGGTTGTAAAGATTTCTGCGGTTTTTCAGTGGTTTTTGGCTTCTTTTTGGTGACTGACTTCTTATTTTCAGAAACTTTTTTTTGTTTTTCTTCCGGTTTTTCCGAACGTTTTCTCGGAATTACGGACTTAACCTTGGCCTCATTCTGAAACCGTTCCGAAAGTTTTAAAAAACGAATTCTGTTTTGTAAGGTAGTCCTTGGAACACCCAGTTCCGTTGCGGCATGAGAAATATTATTGGAATTTCTTTTTAGCGACTTATGGATGTAATGCGCTTCCATTTCTTCCAAAACTGATTCTAATGGAAGTTTAGAATGGAAAGCTTCGTCCATATTTGGGAATTCAGAATTCCCAGTTCCAGAAGGATTGGCAAAGTTTGATGGCGAAAAATGATATAAAAAACCAACTACCTTTTTCTCTTTTTTTAAAGTGATGATGCGAAGGTTTGTACGAAGTTCAGAGATGTTCGTATGTAATACACTTGTGTCAGTATCTTTCCCCAAAGTCAAATCATGATCCTTTAGATAAGTGGCAAGGACCTCCCGATTGAGATTGTGAAGGTATTTTTCAGCCAACTGCAGAGAATCACGAAACAAAGGTTTGGTGAGAATATTATTTTCAAAGGTTTCGTTATAAAAAATAGTAGATCCGTTGACATCAGTCGCAAGAAGTCCATCGGGAAAATGGGAAAGAATTAACTCCATAAACCACTGCACAGAGTCGGCATTTTCTTTTTTCTTTTCTAGTTTGGATTCAATTTCTTCGAGTTTGGGATCTCTGGCATTTGTAGAATCAAAACGAGTGAAGGCAGCAAGAAACCTCGGTTTGTCCCAATTGTCTTTTTTTTCACCATCCAGGCCAATAACGGGGATCTGAGTGGATTCTTTAAAATAGAGCAAAAGATTTTCGTGAAGTTCAGTTTCGAGAATGGCCAAAGGAATTTCGTCAAGGTCTTCCCTCTCTCTTCCCAAATCAGACAACTCGCGGTGAACTCGATCTTTGGAAAGAAGACCTAAAAGTTCCCCGTCTTCCGAAATCACAGGAAGGTGGGTTGCCTTAGTCAGCAAAAAATGACGATAAAGTGATTCAAACTTCACTAAGCAGTCATTCTTTCGGATTTGTTATCAGTGAAAATCGAAATTTTTAGTTTTCTTGGATTGAGGTTTGCTTTTGTTTATGAAGTCCCATCCAAATTGGTTGGACCCAAACACTATCAGCCAACTGGTATTCTTCAGGGATCTCCGCTTTTTGCGATCGTAAAGACATAAGACTGTAAACTAGCGAACGTTTGTATGTATGCAGTGATAGTTGGTAATTCCCAGACAAAAAGTATTCTTTTGCATGGTCTTTTTCACTTTTAGCCATCAAAAGGTATCTTTGGATTTTTTCTTTGGTATCCCACTCCAAAGTTTTTGCACCGGATTTATCTTCTCCTTCAAGAAGGATCCATTGTCCCATGGCTTTTTGGTAGAGGCCGCTTGCGGATTCTTCCATGGGAAAACAGAGTTTTCGTTGCGTAACAAGAAGATCCCCTTCGGCAAGGGAAAGTGTTTTTTCAATTTCCACTCGGTTGCCTGCGCGGTAAGTTTCTTCCACTTGAGTGCGGATGGATTCAATTGAAGTTTTACCAGTTTCTGGTTCTAACTTCAACTGTTCTTTGATATCGAGAACAAGTGCTATTTTTCCATCTAATTGTTTTTTACGTTCCCTATAAGACATTGTGGTTTTGGCCACAAGTCCCAAAGTGAAACTTAAGATGATAACACTTGTAATCCACTTCATATTATTTTTTCTTTTCTTCTGGGTAGATGGCTTTTCCGTTTTCATCAAATTTTGGAGTTGGAGGAACTGACTCACGTCTTGCCCCTTCCGTCTCTTTGATTTGCGCATTGGCTTCCATAAGTAGATCCAATTTTTTAGAAGTGATGAGTCCGTAATTGTCATCATGTTGTTCTAAAAGATCCAAAGGTTTGGCATCTGGGTTTCCAGGAGGAACCACAGTTCTTTCCATACGTTTGTTTTCTACGAAGTTGATGATGGTATCTCTCACCTTCTCGTAGTTACGTTGTTTTTCTTCATTACGAGCATCTTTTAAATCTTCGTTGGACCTGTATTGGTATTCTGGTTTGTCCTCATCCGGTGTTTTGCTATAAATCATCGCAAGGATAGCAAAACGTTTCGCACGACGGAGCGTAAGAATCCCTTCTTTATAAAGAGTGAGTTTGTATCGGTATTGGTGTGGGCTTGAGTTGAGACCAGTTGTGTAAAGGTCTTCTGAAGAGCGAAGGTCACGAAAACCAAGACGTAACAATGCTTTGGCGTTATTATCATTGGAACGAATGATGGTAGGAGCCGCAGCTTCTAGAAGTGCTCTTGCATCTTCTATATATTTCTGAAGAACGATTTCAAAAATATTTTTTAACTCCCCTTGGGCTTGGCGAAGTTGGCGAAATCCATACACATAGTTACTTTGCAGGTACCACATGTTTCCACTAAAATCAGATTGGTTGGCTGCTTTTAGGAGTTTGAAATAATCAAAATCCAAATTCTTTTTGGAAGGATCCGCAGCGGGAGTTTCAGCTCCTGGTTGGCCTGAACTTTGTGCTTCTTCTTGGGAAGGAGCCAAATTACTCAGAGCAACATTGATAAAATTTAAGTTTTCTTTGTTTTCAAAGATTAAAATCCCCAGATTCGTCTGTTCTGGAGATACTGCGCTGATATGTGAGATATGACCCACAACCATTGCAAAAAAGAGGATGAATTTCCATTTTCCCATAGCTCTACCTTGTTTTTATATATCGGAGCTACGGGAAAAACCAGGACTAAATTTTACATTTTTTGGATTCGTTCAATGGCAGAAATCACGTCTTCCCGCTTTCCGAAGGCAGAAAGTCGAAAATATCCTTCTCCCGCTGGCCCAAATCCTGACCCGGGAGTTCCAACCACTTGCGCTTTTCCCAAAAGTTCGTCAAAAAATTCCCAGGATTTTAGTCCGCGTGGGGTTTTTAGCCAAATGTAAGGCGCATTGGTTCCACCGAATACGGTGTATCCTGCCGTCGCCAAACCTTCTCGGATGAGTTTTGCATTTTGCATATAATAGGAAATTTGTTCTTTGATCTCTACTTGGCCCTGTGCGGAGAAAACTGCCTCAGCGCCTTTTTGAGTCACGTAAGACACTCCATTGAACTTTGTAGTGTGGCGGCGGTTCCAAAGAGAATTAAAACTAATTTCTTCCCCTGCTTTGGTTTTACCTTTTAGATCTTTTGGAATCACAAGGTAGGCACAACGTGTTCCTGTAAATCCAGCAGTTTTAGAAAAAGATCTAAATTCCATAGCGACTTCTTTGGCACCAGGAATTTCATAAATGGATTTTGGAATTTCTGGATCTTGGATGAAAGATTCGTAAGCAGAATCATAAAGGATGATACTTCCGATTTTTTTAGCAAAGTTCACCCATTCCGTTAAACGCGCCTTAGTTGCCACCATTCCCGTTGGGTTATTCGGATAACAAAGATAAATGATGTCTGGTTTTTCTTTTGGAAAATCTGGTTCAAAATTGTTTTCTTCTGTGGCTGGCATATAAATGATATTCGCATATCTACCATCAGACCCAACTTCTCCAGTCCGACCTGCCATTACGTTTGTATCCACATATACGGGATACACAGGATCCACTACCGCGATTTTACTATCTAAAGAAAAAATCTCTTGGATATTTCCACAGTCACATTTAGATCCATCAGAAACAAAAACTTCATCCTCTGCAATTTGAACACCACGTGCTGTATAATCATGAGCGATGATTTTTTGGATGAGAAAGGAATATCCTTGTTCTGGGCCATAACCATGAAAACCTGCAGAACTTCCCATTTCTTTTGCAGCATCAACCATCGCATTCACAATCGTTGGTGCGAGTGGTAAAGTCACATCTCCAATTCCAAGGCGAATGATTTTTGCACTTTGGTTGGCATCTGAATAAGCTTTTACTCTTCTTCCGATTTCAGGAAAAAGGTATCCTGCTTTCAATTTTAAATAGTTTTCATTTATCTGAGTCATTTTCTTCTTTATTTTCCTCTATGAGTTTTCTCGATCTAAATCCTTCAAAATAACCGTGCTCGTATAACACGTCTTCTTCGCCCCAGGTCCAACAATAGAACCCACTGCCATGATCAAAGTCTACCAACCACAATCCTTTGACATCGATCTGCATTGCCAAAATTTCATTTGTCCAGTGTTTTACAATTTCACTAATTTCTTCTTCTTTGGCTTCTAAAACATTTTCAGGCAAAAGTTTATTCCGAATGTCATCAGCAAGAACACTGGCTTTTATGTAATATTCTCTTGTGATGTCACGAACGAGAGGAAGGACTTCCCTTGCCTCCTGTAATGTCCAAATCTTTTTAGTCAAAATTCACTCCAAGACTCAGACAAAGTAAAACCATACGAACCACCACACCATATTTCGCCTGACGGAAGTAAGCTGCATTTGGTAAATCATCTACATCTGTAGAAAGTTCATTCACACGTGGGAGTGGATGAAGGATGGTAGTGTCTTTTTTCGAGGCAAGAACTAGTTCTTTGTTCACCTTATAAATATCTTTTAATTTTTCGTATTCTCTGTGATCTGGAAATCTTTCTTCTTGGATCCTTGTCACATAAGCAACATCAGCATCCCAAAACGCTTTGATGTCAGTGGTCTCTTCCCAAGTCATGGGAAACCCTTCTAAGTTCTTTTTGTATTTTTCTGGAAGTTTAAGTTCTTCAGGACTAATGAGATATAAGTGAACTGGATAATGTCTTAAAAGATTGATTAGGGAATGGATGGTCCTTCCATATTTTAGATCTCCGATAAAGGCAATGTTTAGTCCTTCGATTTTTCCTTTCTCAGAAACGATTGTGTATAAATCAAGAAGTGCTTGGGTAGGGTGTTGGCCCGCTCCATCCCCTGCATTGATCACAGGAATGTTGACCGCCCCTGCTGCAATCCGAGATGACCCTTCTACAGGATGGCGAATGACAGCTATGTCCACATAGGCTTCAATCATCTTCATGGTATCATAAAGAGTTTCTCCCTTTGAGATTGAAGAGAACTGGAATCCCACTGTTGAGATGAGCCTTCCCCCAAGCCTCTCCATCGCTGCTTCAAAGGACATACGTGTTCGTGTGCTTGCTTCAAAAAATAAGGAGGCAAGGAGTTTTCCATTCAGAATTCCAAACGCTTCCCCCGATTCGTGGAGGACACTCATACGGTTTGTTTTTTCGATTAAAAAATCTAGGTCTTCTTTGGAAAATTGGAGGGTGTCTAAGATGTTTTTGTGGGAGTAAGAGTACATAGTTCGGAAATCTTTTCTCTAGGGTTTTTGGTATCGAATAAATCGAAAACATATTTTTTGGTATTTATGGTCGATACGATTCAGAACAAACTCCAAGATATGGAACTGGTCACCCAACACCTGGTCCAACCAGACGATTTGAACTACCATAACAATCTATTTGGGGGAAAAATGCTCTCCTGGATCGATGAGGGAATGGCAATGTATGTGATGAATAAAATCCGTTATACCAATATTGTCACCATGAGTATGGACAATGTGGTGTTTCGATCCCCTGCTCGGGCCGGAGACATCATTCAAATTTACGGAAAAATTGTAAAATATGGAAAATCTTCGGTGACCTCTCGCACTTTGGCAATCACGAACAACCCACAAACGGGAAAAATGTCTGCCGTGATTGAAAGTGACATCACCTATGTTTGTTTAGGTGATAACGGAAAACCAACGGCTTACTTTCGGAACTTTACCCCAACCACTTAGGAAATAGAGTTTGGTTGACGCCAAGAAGATTCAAAATCCTTCCCGCAATAAAATCTCCTAAATCATCCAATGTTTTTGGCATTTGGTAAAACCCAGGCGAAGCAGGAAGGATGATGGCACCAGCCTCATCCAAACTAAGAAGATTTTTAAGATGGATGCGGTTGTAAGGAGTTTCTCTTGGCACAACTATCAGTCTTCTTCTTTCTTTCAAACTGACATCGGCTGCCCTTTCAATTAAATTTTCTGTGAGACCTGCAGACATCGATGCCACAGTTTTCATACTACAAGGAATCACAACCATCCCATCCCAAGTGTTTGAACCACTGGCAATATCAGATCCAATATCAAAAAAATTACGAACGTGAAACTTGTGTTTGGATTTTGTTTTCCATTTGTTTTCCACAAAAGATAGAATCGCTTCTGCTGACTCGACTTTGGTTTCATACTCTTCGGAAAAAATGCGAAGTGCTGCGGGACTTGCTGTGATGTAGGTTTCGCCTTCTATCTCAGACAAAGCACGAAGAAACCGGGCAGCATATATACTACCGCTAGCACCGGCAAGGCCCACAACAAGTTTCATTAAAAACTAATACCCGAAGAAATTTTTAATAAAAACTCATTCCACTTATCAAATAAAATCGCAAGGAATAAAACAACGCTGATCCAAGAATTGATTTGGTAAAAAACAATGGGTAAGTCTTTGGACTTGTATTGATAAGAAATCCGATGTTCATACAAAACTAAAATTCCAATCACAGAAAGGATCAGGAAATACATAAGTCCAAGTCCGGCACTGGTCCCTGCATAAATAAAAAATACAAAAGAAAAACTATGGAGAATAACAGCGATGGCTCTTGATTTGGTTTCCCCTAAACGAGAAGGAATACTATGAAGGTTTTCTTTGGCGTCAAAGTCCATATCTTGAATGGCATATAACACATCAAAGGCGGAAATATGGAAGAGTAATCCCAAAGAAAATAAAATTGGAACCAAGTTCACGGTTTCTGTGATGGCAATCCAGGCCCCAAGAGGAGCAAGTGAAATTGCAAACCCTAAAACCAAATGGCAAAACAAAGTGAATCGTTTGGTGAGTGAATAAAGGAATAAAACAAACAGTGCAGGAAAGGAGAGCAAAAATGCCAGTTTGTTCACAAAGAAACTAGCAAAGATAAAAATAAAAGAAGAAAGCCCAATGAAAAGAAGAGCCGAAAGTTTGGAAATTTTTCCAGAAGGAATTTCTCTATTTTGTGTACGGGGATTTTTTTCATCAATTTCCGAGTCTACATAGCGATTAAATCCCATCGCGGCGCTACGGGCTGTGACCATACAAACAAGGACAAGGGCTCCGATCCGAAGCAAATCACCGGTATCTAGAGTGGATTCTAGATAAGCTAGGAGGAAACTAATCCCAGCGAAGGGCAAAGCAAAGAGTGTGTGGGAAAATTTGACCATTTTAGCGTAAAGAATTAGATTTTTAAAGAAGTTCATGGCATCCTTTCTGCCCTTAGTTTAGACAGACTGAAGGTTTTTTGGTTCATTCAGATTCGATTTCTTCCGTTCTTAGAACCAAGGTCCCAAATTATGAATATCCGTCTTTCTTTTCTTGGAAGATCCCCGTTTCCCAGTGTTACATTCGGGATTTTTCTTCTCTCCACAGTTTCTTTTGCTCACCCAAGCTTAGAAGACCGGCCTTTGCGAATTTTTTTCCATTGTGGTAAGGAACTATTTACCAGAATGGATGAGGAAGGACGTGGGGGCCTCAGTGCCCTCCTCGGATTTGTCGAACGAGAAAAAATGGATTTGGACTTAAAACGTGGGAAAGGGTACATGTTGTACCCTTTTACGCCCAAAGACAAACCTCTGGAGTTTCCATTTGATGGATTCACCTTGGGAAAACCAAGAGAGATGAACCATGGCCCCGTCAAACTAGGTTTAGGTTCCATTCAAGAACTGATTGATGTCAAAAATATTGAGGACTACGATGGTTGGATTGTTTATGTAAATAACGACGATGAAACTAAAATTCCTCTCCTACCTTGGCAAAACCACCCAGAACTCCCGCTCTTCCTACTTGTAGAAGGGAAACCAATGTCTAGGTTTCGATATTTATCCAATGTACACCAAATTGAATGTCCAAAAGACTATGGTAGACTCGGCACTTTGAATTTATTCTTTCGCAAACGAAACTTAATTCGTTTGGATTATAAATTAGAATCGATTAATTTAACAGATAGAAATCGTTCTTGGAAACAAAAAAAAGAATCGGAAACAGAAGAAGGTTTAGAGAAACCTACTCCGAAAACGAAGGACATAGGGAAGACAGAGGACAAGTCGAACAAAATGTCCGGCGTGCCTGGCAGTACTTACGACCGAGAAATATTAGGTACAGAGATAGGTTTCGGCAAATCTCCTTAGGAGTCATTTTCATCATCTCCCGTTCAATTTGAACGGGATCTGTTTTTTTGGTAAAACCCAATCGTTTGGTAAGACGTTTCACATGGGTGTCCACAACGAATCCTTCCACCACTCCATAAATTTCTGCAAGCACCACATTGGCAGTTTTCCTTCCAAACCCAGGAAGTTTAATGGCCTCTTCCATCGTCTTTGGAATTTCTCCACCAAATTCGGAAAGAACCATCCGTGCAAATCCTTGGATGCTTTTGGCTTTGTTTTTATAAAACCCTGTGGAGAATATTTTTTTCTCTATGGCCGTTAGAGGTGCCTTTGCAAAAGATTCAAGTGTGGGAAAGGTTCGAAAAAGTTCGGGTGTGACTTGGTTGACACGTTCATCAGTACACTGTGCACTTAAGATGACAGCAATTGCTAATTCATAAGGTTTAGTAAACGTGAGGGGAGTTTCTACTGCACCGAACTCCGCCTCGAGGAGACGGTAGACTTCGGTGACTTTTGGTGTTTTTCTGGATTGTTTCAATCCAAAAGTGCGCTTAAAAGAATTTAAGCTGCTGGTTGTGCTTTTGGAGTGATCCCTACGTATTTTTTAGGAGTGATCGCAGCGATATCGCCACCGTGGTCTTTGATTGCCACTTTCAAACCTTTTTTACGAAGAGTTCTCAAAGCACGTGTAGAAATCTTAACGCGAACCCAACGGTTCTCGTCTTCTAAAAAGATTTTCTTTGTGATCACATTCACCTTCCAGATACGGCGGTTCTTTTTATGAGAATGGGATACATTGTTCCCTGCCGTCGTTCCTTTTCCGGTTACTACACATGTTCTAGCCATAATTATTACCTTGTTTCGCTATGTTTTTGTACCCTCAGAATGGGTCAATTCGAAACGAATCTTTTCCTGAAAGAAACGAAGTGCATCGATGGGAGTATCAGCAAACCCAAACAAATGGAGGTCTTCTTCAGAAATCAGACGCATCTCTGCCAGTTTTTTGAAATTGATCACACTAGTCCAAAATTCTGTCCCGTATAACAAAATAGGAATCCTGGATTTTTTTCCCGTCTGGACCAAAGTGAGGGTTTCAAATAGTTCATCAAAGGTTCCAAACCCACCAGGAAAGGCGATCATTCCCCGGCAAGTTTTCATAAACCAAAGTTTTCTCATAAAAAAATAATGAAATTCAAAGGCAAGTTCTGGATCAACATAAGGATTTACATGTTGTTCATGAGGCAAAACAATATTTAGGGCAACGGATTTGGATCCAGCTTCCTTTGCTCCCCGGTTCCCGGCTTCCATAATCCCAGGCCCACCCCCAGTACAAATGTGTAAATTTCTATCTGGATTTTCCTGTTTGAACAAATCGGCCCATTCAGAAATCAATCGGGAAAACTCACATGCTTCTGTATAATAATGGCTCAAAGATTCAATCGGGGAAGGAGGATTTGTTTTGGGAGTTTCTGGAGAAGGAATGCGAGCTGAACCAAACACAACAATTGTATCCGTGATTCCATGTGTTTGGAATTCCGATTTGGGGTGGAGGTATTCAGAAAGGATCCGAACGGGCCCCGCTTCATTTCCCCATAAAAAACTTTGATTCTCAAAGGCTAAATCATTCATCTTGTTATCATAGATCGACCGAATGGTATAAAAAATGCGGAAAATCCAAAAAACAATCTCGATCGCAATTTCCTTAGAACATCTCCCTATGTCAGAGAGAGAATTGAAACAAATCTGTAAGGATTGGGAGGACCAAGGGTTTTCTTTTTTCCGCCCTATCGTGGTAATGGATTGGAACACAGAACCAAAAGCCTTGGGAAAGGCCAAGTTAAGTGTCAATGTATCCATTCGTTTATCATTTTGGCAAAGTCTCTACCACTGGATTTTTCCAAAACTTTATACCGAAAAAAAGTTAAACAAACTAACAGAAATTTTACGAGATGCTATTTTATTTCGGGAAAGAAAAACAGAACCAAATGGGTTTTCTTTTTTATGGAACCAGTTTTGGAAAACTCCCCTTTCAATTGTTTGGCTGAATTTAAGTTATACAAAACTTCGAATGGATCTAAAATTAGATGAGAATTCCATCTCCCAATCCATTCCTCTCGTTTATACAGGTGAAAAAAAATTCTACTTCCGCACAGGATTTCTAAAAACCATCCACTACCGATGGATCAAAAAAGAATTTACATTTCCATATCCTAAGTTTGCAGAAGTGTATGTCAAAACTCGAGACAAACACAGTGATGAAAGTATCGGTAGAGTATTTTACACTTTTTTAGGATATATGCTCGAAAAAGAGACCGACGAATACCTGTTACCTTACTTTGGATTTCGTTCTGTTTTGCCTAACAAAATCAGAAACCAAATTCCTGATGATATATGGAAAGTGGTCCATCCTCAAATCCAATCAGAATGGAAGGAGGAAAATCTTTTTGAAAAAGAATTAGAATTTAGGACTGTCTACCAGGTTTCCACTTCTTCGCAGAATCATCCAAAATGATAAAACGAGAGTTTTTTCCTATCACAACTTCATTGATTTTTTTATCTTGTAAAGCTCGGTAAACAGAAGTTCGGCTAGTGTTTTTCTTTTCAGCGAAATATTTGATCTCTAATAAATTTTTACTGATTTGTTTGCATGTATTCACTAGGGCATCTGACATTGTTGGACTAACCTCTATTACCTTAGACAGTTTGTTCGATAAAGAGATGAGATTTTTTTAAAAACGATCCAATCGAATGGAAAATTCGATCTTTTTTTCCGTCTTAGGTGCAATCGTTTTAGGATTACCACCAGGGAAGTGTAAAAAATTCCCAGTACCTGTCATAGGTTCTATCGCTATAGATCTACGATCTTGTGGAGTATATACCTGATAAAACTCTCCACCTTGGATGATGAGTTTTTCTTTTTTATTCATAGAAAAAAGACCAATGTAAGAATTTTCTCCATCAATGGATGCGTATAAATCATCCAAGTTTTTTCCCATAAGAGTTTCTTCAGAATTTAAAATGATATCTTCTTTCTGAACTTTTTCTGGCAGAAGATAATCTCCTAACTTCACTTTGTGAAATCCACTTCCAAATAAAAAAAGATCATCAATGGATTCATCCTCATTCCATCGAAAGTATGGATGAATTCCTAAAGCAAATGGAAATTCTGTGTCAGATCCATTGGTCAGTCGGTAGATGACCTTTAACTCCGAGGGAAACAATTGGTAACATTCTTTCACTTGGATTTGAGAGAGTAAACTCCCCTTCCATGGTGCGGGAATTTCCATTTCAAATTCTGCATAAGAAACCCCATCTGAGATATTCTCTCCTACCAAATGCCGAGGTAGGTTGTGGTAGAGGCCGTGCAAAGGGATTCCGTTCCCATCAGTCAACCAATGGGTACTGGGATAAAATGGTTCCCGGGCCCAAGGGTTCGGTTCTAGTCGATTCACCCAAGGAAACATGAGAAAAGATCCGGAAGCGAAAAAAGGATCGGGGGCCTTGTGTCCCGAAACCACTGAGACGGATTTTCCGTCCACCGGGGACAAAAGATGCAAACCAAGCCATTGGCCACCGCCAGTTGGGTGGATTTCAAAACAAGACTGTTTTGTTTTCAGTTGGTACAAGATTTATCTCCCAAAAATGATTGAAGTCATAGTTTGCGATCTTAGAAAGGTTTGTATGCCTTCAAGAAAGTCTTTTCTTTTCGTTTGTGTCGTTCTGCTTTCGGTTCTCTTTACCGAATCTTGTGTTATTGGAAACAGTATGAACCTGTTTCCGCAAAGTGGCAAGGCTGATTTCGAAGAGAAACTCATAGCCGGAAGAGATCAAGAAAAAATCGTGATTATCTCCATCGAAGGAATGATTACGGATGATGCCAAAGATTCATTTTTCGGTCCCCCGACGGAATCCATGGTCGCAAGGATCAAAGAATCCTTAAAATATGCAGAACGTGATCCTGATGTCAAAGCAGTGATTTTAAAAATCAACTCACCAGGTGGAACCGTAACAGCTAGTGATATCATTTACCAAGAAGTTTTGAAATTTAAAAATAGAAAATCCATTCCTGTTTTTGCAGGATTTATGGATACGGCTGCCAGCGGAGCTTATTATATTGCGATGGCCACTGATGGAATTGGTGCTCACCCAACAACTGTTACAGGTTCAGTCGGAGTCATCATGTCAGGGATCAACGTAAAAGAAGGTTTGGATAAAATTGGAGTCAAAGATCAGTCTTTTACTTCTGGCCCGAACAAAGCCCTTGGTTCACCAATTTCAGAAATGACTTCAGAACAAAGAAAAATTCTTCAATCCATTATCGACAGTTTGTATGGAAGGTTTTTTGAAGTAGTCAAAAAAGGAAGACCAAACGTAGCAGAAAGTCGCCTCAGAGAGATCTGCGATGGAAGAATCTTCACAGCAGAACAAGCAAAGAAAGAAGGTATGGTTGATTTCATCGGATATTTTGATGACTTCGTTTATCTAATCATGCAACACCCTAAATTCCAAGGAAATCGCAAAGGAGACCCACGGGTCATCACTTACCAAAGAGGAAAAGGCAGAGTTGATAACATTTACCAAGCCACTGATATTAATAAAAATCCGTTTTCTTTAGGAATTGCTGATAAAATTTTAGGAACGGGAACCAATGCTAAATTTCTTTATCTTTGGGATCTATAATTTCAAGGCCAACTAATCAATGTTATTTAATTCTATTCCCTATTTAATACTTTTTGCGTTAACTTATTTAATTTACTGGAATATTCCTCAAAAAGGTAGAAAACCATTACTTGTAATTTCTTCACTTACCTTTTACGCTTATTTCAGTTTTCCTTTTCTGTTTCATTTCCTTTTGGTGATTTTAGTCAACTATGGATTTAGTGAATGGATTTTTCGTAAAAAAGACAAAGGGGAAAAATATAACCATCTACTCTTTGCCATTGTTGCGTTAAACTTAATCAACTTAGGATTCTTTAAGTATTTCTATTTTATTACAGGATCTTTGTTTTCTTTGACAGGTTATCCCGCGTTCAAAGAAATTTCAGGCTCTTGGAGTATATTTTTACCTTTAGCGATTAGTTTTTATACCTTTCAAATCATTGCTGTGCAGGTGGACATCCACCGAGGGATTATTGAAAAAAGAATGTCCGCTGTGGACTATTTTTTATTTATTCTTTTCTTCCCACAATTGATTGCAGGTCCCATCATGCGATCGCAAGATTTTCTTCCGCAACTCGATCATCCCACAATCGATTCAGACCGAATGAAAAAAGGTTTATTTCTGATCATTGGTGGACTTTTCAAAAAAGTGATCATTGCCGAAAACATTGCGCCCATCATCTCTCCGATCTTTATGGATCCGGCTAAATTCGACAGTTTTTCTATATTTTTCAGCGTAATTGCCTTCGCAGTACAAGTGTATTGCGACTTTTCAGGATACACCGATATGGCACGTGGATCTGCCAATTTACTTGGGTATGAGATCCCAGAAAACTTCCAAGGCCCGTTTTTTTCTCAATCATTTCGGGAACTTTGGTCTAGATGGCATATTACTTTGTCATCTTGGTTAAGAGATTATATTTATATTCCTTTAGGTGGAAGTAAGGGTTCAATCTTTCGTTCCAACCTAAACTCTTTTATCACTATGTGTCTTGGTGGACTCTGGCACGGTGCCAATTGGGCTTTTGTGTTTTGGGGCGCTTATTTAGGTGCATTGATTTGGGTGGAGAGGTCCTTGTATTTAGGCAGAGGGAAAAAGAAATTTCTACCGGACACTTTGCCTTTAGTGGGAATCATTCGTACAATTGTTGTGTTTATTATTTTTTCTTTCTCCGGAGTTTTCTTTCGATCAGCAGCCCGTGGAGAAGAATCCATGTCTGTTGCTTTTGAAATTTTCAAAGGTGTTTTAACATTTAGAAACACTGGGGAAACATTGAGTCGTGTAGATGAACTTCCTACCTTCATAGCTTTGGGACTTATGTTCAACTGGTTCCAATATTCAAACTTTGTGTATGAAAAATTAAAACCTTACCAAAATATTCTCCTGCCGATTCTATCAGTGGTCATTCTGCTTTTGCTTGGAATTTTTGGAGATGGTGGACAAGATTTTATCTACTTCCAATTTTAAATCCTCACTTCTAAAAAGTAGAGCACAGAACAAACAAATGGGAAGAAGACTTCCGATGATTCTTTCTGTTTGTTTGTTATTCTTTAGTATCCAATGTGCGCCCAAAATTGATTGGATCCGCACTCTTCCTTCGGATCTTCCTCGAGATACCAAGATTTCATTAGGTTTTTATATCCGGCCAACGGAAAAAAAATCGCCATATAACTCGAAAGAATTCCATTTGTATTGGAAAGAAGAAATCCAACTCAAACCAAACAATCAGTTTGTAAAAACATGGAGTGAATGGAAGGTTTACAAAGACAATTCAGAATTCCATCAAAAAGAAGGAACGGGTACATTTGAAAAATCAGGAGAATGGGTATTACTCAAAACAAATTCAATTTCCGAAATAAAATGCAAATCGACTCAAATTGATAAAACAATCCCCAAGGGAAAAGATTGGTTCTCCTTGTTTCCTTGTTCCCCTCAAACTTCAAAGACCAATCGCATCATAGACCATCGGTTGTTGTATTACTTTGATGGGAATTCTCTGTTTCCCTTACAATTTGAATCAGGTTATCATGAAGCCGACTTTGGAATTGCTTGGGAATCCGATCTGCCTTACACAAGATCAAGTTTGTTCGAAAAAGCTAAGTTGAAATATGGAAAAAAAGAATTCCAACCCCACGTGTACAACCACGTGAAGTTGGATTGATTCGAAGAAGAATCAAAAAAGGGTAACCATCTCTAGAAAGAATCATTACATATAGTTTTTATCTGAACGCCACAACTGCACAAGCACGTGCATATTCTTTGTATTCTACATTTGCTCTGTGTTCGAATTTTGTAATCCCGTGTTGACGGAAAGCTTCACTTGCTTTCTTTGCATGTGTGGATGCTTCACAAAAGTTTCCCGCCTTTGAGTGGGCTTGGCTTGCAAGGTATTGGATGGAAGCAAAACTTTTGTGTTCGCTCATTCCAATCGCCTCTCTAATTTTAATTGCTCTTGAATAATGACCTGAAGCTAAATCGAATTCTCCCATCCCCTCTTCTTCACTTGCAAGTTTCACAAGTTCATTTGAGATTGCAGCGAGCGTTTCTTTATCATATTGGCTGATGAGGGAATCCAGGTCTTCGTTCATAAATGAAGACTCTCCAGCTGAAATGGAAGCGGTAAGTGCCAAAACTAGAATGGTTAGAATTGCCTTTTTCATATTCCCTCCGAACCAATGGTTCTCTTACATTAATGCAACTATCGTGCCAGACCGAAAACGGCCTAAATGCAAAGAGATTGGCAAACAAAGGAGAATCCTTTGAGAGATTAGGAGTAAATTTGCTTAAAAAGTACGCAAAATGTTGATTCAGAAATAAATTGCCAAAGAATAGGGGGTGAGAGCATGAAAAAGGAAAGTTATTTACCTTCGTGCGTTACTTTCCTTGGGAAGCGAGTTACTAAATTGAGAGTCTGAAAAAGGAAAGTCGCTCACCTTTGCGCATAGCTTTCCCTGGTGTAAGAGTTACTTATTTCAGTTCATCGTCGGAAATTTCTAGCTCTCTTTGCAGGAAGTCAGTAAGATCCATCGAACGGTAGTGATCACGGTCCCCATCACACTGCCTCCCACCTGGTACAGCCAGAGTGCGACCTGCAATGGTAATTGGTTTTAAAAATAAATTCCCAGTCAAAGGGCAGTTGGGCCCAGGAGAAAGTCCATTAAAGGCACAAGTGGCACCTTTGACCACATCAGCCGGAATTTCTTCTGCTTTTCCATTTGGATAGAATAGAGGATAAGGGCCTTCATTGTACCAACGAGAGTACATCTTTCCCCAAATAGGTGCAGCCACACCAGCGGCTGTGACACCCTTTCCGAGAGAAAGTGAGGATTTATCAAATCCCATCCAAACAATGGATGTGTATTTTGGATCAAAGCCCGCATACCAAACGTTGGTATAAGAGGAAGTAGATCCTGTTTTTCCACCGGACTCGCCCTTGTAATTTCCTTTGTCTGCGGCTCGAAGGGCTTGGGTAGGTGTTCCCCCCATAGCAACACCAATTAACATCTGTTTAATGATATAGGCTGTAGCTTCTGGAATGATTTGGATCGTACCGTTTTTTGCTTCTTCTGCAAGAGTCTCTTGGACTTCTTTTTCTTTATTATAAACAACAGAACCACTTTGGTTTAGCACATAACGAACACTAAATGGGATTACATCTTTTCCTTTATTTGCTAAAATAGAATATCCCAAGGCCATTTCATAAGGAGTTAACTCTGCAACTCCCAGCGCTAATGCAGGGCCTGTAGGAAACCTGGATTTATTTGCTTTGGTAACTTTGGACGCAAAATCAATGACAGCATCGGTTCCAGTTCTCATTAGGACCTGAACAGAAACAATATTCAGAGATAAAGACAAAGCACGAGATAACGGAACCATTCCTCTAAAATCACCAGAAATGTCCTGTGGAGAATAACCTTCTCCTTCTTCGGTGATAGTTGTTAAAGGAGCATCCATAATTCCAGTTCCAGAACCGACAGCTCTGTTTTGAATTGCGGCAGCATAAACAAATGGTTTGAATGCAGAACCAGTTTGGCGTCTCGCTTGCATGGCACGGTTAAATTGATTTTTTGGGGAAAATCTGGAACCACCCACCATTGTTTGGATATATCCAGTTTGGTGGTCAATTGTGACGATAGCACCTTCGACGTGTAAGTTGGAAGAAAATACAAGAGAAGATCTTTGAAATTCTTTGACTGCAGAACTTTCATTTTCAGAAGGAGTGAAATCGGTCAAAAGTTCTAAGGCTGGTGCCATTTCTTTTTCTAAATGAAGTCGGAATACTTGTCTATCATCCAAACTAGTAACGTAAGGAACACCCACTGGAAAAATAGAACCGAATAAATTATACAAAGAAACAAGGCCTCGGTCGGCCCTTCCCACATAACGGAAGTTTGCACCAAAGGCATATTTATCTTGTTCAATAAGACCCTTTCTCAGCTCTTCTTCTGCAATCTCTTGTTTTCTGACATCAAGAGTTGTATAAACTCGTAGTCCGCCAGTGTATAAGGCCTCTTCCCCAAGTTCTTTCTCTAAAATTTGTCTTACCCACTCCGTAAAATAGGGAGCTCTATTGAGTTTTGCTCCCCAAGTAGAGCGAGATGGTGATTGAGTGATGACAACGGGCCAATACCTTTCCCAAAAATCATCATGGATTTTTTGAACTTGGTCTTTTGGGATAAAACCATTTTTTGCCATCAGCCCTAATACCACAAGGTGAGCTTGTTTTGCTTCTTTTGGATTTTTGAATGGGGAATAAGTAACAGGAGCCTTAGGAAGTCTCGCAAGCATAGCAGCCTCTGCAATGCTTAAATCTCTGACATCTTTTTGAAAATACACATTGGCTGCCGAAGATAAACCAGTAGTTCCATGGCCTAAATAAATTAAATTAAAATAGATTTCTAAGATTTCTTCTTTAGTGTATTCTTGTTCAATTTGTAAGGTGAGGAGAGCTTCTAAGAATTTTCGACCAAATGTCTTTTTTCTTTGCTGTAAAATTGTTTTTGCTAATTGTTGGGTAAGGGTAGATCCACCTTGTACAATTCGTCCAGCAAAAACGTTTTTGATGGCAGCACGAACGATGGCTAAAAAATCAATTCCAAAGTGATTAAAAAAGTTATCATCTTCTACTGATAAAAAAGCATGAATGACATGAGGTGGAATGTCACTATATTTTAGTAATTCTTGTTTATGGCGATATAGTTCTGCGAACAATACTCCATTCGAATCATAAAGTTTAGTGGGAGTTGTAGGTTGGTATGATGCCAACTTTTGTAACTCCTTTCCTTTATTTACTTCAGAAAGAATGTATCCAAAAAAGAATCCGCCAAGGAGCGCAATGGTAAAGAAAGTTGTGATTGTGATTCGAAGTGTTTTTTCTTTGTTCATGGTATTATAGGTGGAAGCGTAAACCTTCCCGTGCTAAATGAATTTTTAATTTTTTTTCGCCTAACTGTTCTTTGTGGAGTTTGGCATCATTATATATTTCGTAAATTTTTTCATCTGAATAACTTGGTTCATGATGGGTGAGTACTAAGTTTTTTACCCGCCAGGATGTTGCACAGTTCACGGACATTGTATAAGCGGTGTGACCCCAATCGAACTTGGAAAAAGATTCATCTAAGGTATATTGGGTATCTAAAATAAGTAAATCAGCATCTGCAAAGAACGGATGAGATTCATGGATTAAATCCATATCTGCTCCTGTAAATTCCGCATCCGTAGCAAAAATAAAAATTTTACCAGCTCTATTGGTAAACTTATACGCAAAAGATCCTCCCGGATGTTTTAACGGATAACATTCCACCTTCATCCCAGATCCAAATTCTAAAACATCGCCAGGAAAGAAGAGTTTGAAATCTTTCGCTGATCCCGTTCCATCCAAAGGAACTGGAAAAAACTCAGGTTCTTGTTGTTTTTGCAAACGAGATTCTAGGTCGGAATAAGGGGAATAAAAATTCAGGAGGAAGTCAGGGAAGTAAATGGGTTTAAAAAAAGGAAGCCCTTGGATATGATCCCAGTGGGTGTGCGTGATAAAGAAAGAGACTGT
Organism: Leptospira bourretii; assembly: GCF_004770145.1. Taxonomy (NCBI): domain Bacteria; kingdom Pseudomonadati; phylum Spirochaetota; class Leptospiria; order Leptospirales; family Leptospiraceae; genus Leptospira; species Leptospira bourretii. The sequence goes on from NZ_RQFW01000024.1 coordinate 74,425, forward strand.
CCTTTTTAATTTGTTGGAAAGATAATCGGAGACAAGTTCATCTCCTAAATTCCGAAGCCCAGTTCCCATATCCAGAATAAAAATTTCTCCGTCATCATCGGTGACGGAAACGCAAGTTGTGTCAGATCCTGTGACAAATTTAAGATGATACGGGAGGTCTTGCCAGAATTCATCGGCCGAAACACCAGCCCCCGATTGCCGATAGAGGTCCAGAATATCGATAATTTTTTTGCGGTAGTCTTGGTTTCGGAGGGGGCTCGCAATGGAGCCGCGGACTCCGTAGAGTTGCACAATCACTTCCTCGATGCTAGGAAATCGACTTTCCTTGTCACTCAAGATTTGCGACCTTGAATTTATGGCCTCTCGTTACCCAGGATATGAACTCCGATTTGGACCCCCTATGGTTCCCGTTGTACGCACTCTCATCATCATCAACGCAGTATTATTCCTTCTGCAGATGATAACGAAACTGGCTTTCCATTCACCCATTCTAGAACTTTATTTCGGCCTTACCCCGGAACTGGTTTTTACGGGTTGGGTCTGGCAACTCCTCAGTTATGCCTTCCTCCACGGGAGTTTTTTACACATCCTTTTCAATATGCTGAGCCTTTGGATGTTTGGTTCAGAACTTGCGGAGATTTGGGGGGAACGTGCCTTTTTAAAATTCTATCTTTTCACTGCATTTTTAGGTGGGGTTGGAACCATGGTTGCCCATTTTTTTGGCATTCCGCAAGGGCTCGTGGTCGGGGCAAGTGCGAGTATCTATGGATTACTCGTTGCCTACGCGATGACTTGGCCAAACCGCGAACTTCTTGTTTTTCTGATTTTTCCCATGCGAGCCAAGTACTTTGTTATGATTGTTATGCTGATGGTACTATTTGCGCAAGGGGAAAGAGTGGCCCATTTTGCTCATTTAGGGGGAGCCATTGGAGGTTTTTTCTTAATGAAAATTTACACTGGCTGGAAAAAGAAAGCGGGGAACCTTCCGACTTGGTCTCTATCACGGTATCTACAAAAACGTAGGTTTATCCGGTACCAGGAAGAAATGGCAAAAAGAGAAAATGCAAAAACCAAAGTGGATGAACTTCTCGAAAAAATTTCCAAAAATGGAATGGATTCCCTTTCTCGAAGCGAACGAAAGTTTTTAAACGAAGCCTCACAGAAATATTTTAACGAGTGAATTCCAAGAAAGTATTCTATTTTCCAGAAATTCCCCCTAGATCACCTTACTATAATTTGGCGATTGAAGAAGCCATCGCACTAAAATTAGTTTCCGAAGGAATTACGGCAGGGGTCAGACTTTGGAAAAATCCAGATTCCATCATTTTAGGCCTTTCGGAAAATCCGTTTCGTAACATCAAAGAAGAAGTGGTGGCAAAATACGAAAACGTTGCCCGAAATGTTGGTTTTTTCAAAAAACCAAAACCTAATTTTTGTTATATTGCAAGACGGGCCTCAGGTGGGGGAACTGTCTTTCACTCACTTTCTGGAAACATCAATTATTCTCTTTATTTTAATTTGGATGAAAGAAAGGATCTTTTTCCTGTTAAAGATTCCTATGATATCCTCCTTGGGATTGTGGCAAAATCTTTGGGAAGACAAAACATCCAATGTTTTCCTAAGGGTAAGTCCGATTTAGTTTTAGAAAAAAATGGAATCTTTAAAAAGATTTCAGGAAACGCTCAGTTTCGAAAACGGAATTGTATTGTCCAACATGGGACACTCATTTTGGAAGATCAGTTAATTGAACGAGTGGCAGAAGTCCTCCACCACCCTCCCGAAGAACCCGACTATCGCAAAGAAAGAAGCCATAAGGAATTTCTTACCTCCCTCCCCGATTTTTTTTCCGAGAAGATTTGGGTAAAAGATCTCGTTCGAGAAGTTTTTTCTTACTTAGGAGAAAAAGAACCAGAGGATTTTTCAAAAATTTCCTTCTTTGGTCCCGACTTTTCTACTTTTCGGAAACACGTGCTCCAAGAATCTGAATCTATTCGCAAGAAGAAATACCAAAATCCAGAATACACACTTCATAGAGAAATTCCAACATGAGTTATTTAGAAAAACAAGATCCAGAAGTTTACGCCGCATTAAAAAAAGAAGACGAACGCCAAGAACATTCCCTAGAAATGATTGCTAGTGAAAACTTTGTTTCTCGTCCTGTGCTCGAAGCTTATCACTCCACTCTAACAAATAAGTATGCGGAAGGGTATCCTGGAAAACGTTACTACAACGGTTGCGAAAACGCAGACAAGATAGAACAACTCGCCATCGAACGAGCAAAAAAAATGTTCGGTGCAGAATATGCGAATGTGCAACCACATAGCGGTGCACAGGCGAATATGGCAGTGTTTCTTGCAACTCTCGAACCAGGGGACAGTTTCCTTGGAATGAATTTGGCCCATGGTGGTCACCTAACACATGGTAGTGCCGTAAATATCAGCGGAAAGTATTTTAAACCAATCCCTTACGGTGTGGATGAAAAAACAGAAACCATCAACTACGATGAAGTGGCAAAACTTGCCAAAGAACACAAACCAAAACTAATTGTTGTGGGTGCATCCGCTTATCCACGCACCATTGATTTTAACAAGTTCCGTGAAATTGCAAATGGCATTGGGGCCAAAATTATGGCCGATATTGCGCATATCTCAGGTCTTGTAGTTGCCGGAGAACACCCAAGTCCCATTGGCGTTTGTGATTTTGTCACAACAACCACTCATAAAACTTTACGTGGACCAAGAGGAGGACTCATCCTTTCTTCCTCTGAACATGAAAAGATTTTAAACTCAAGAGTGTTTCCCGGAATCCAAGGTGGACCACTGATGCACGTGATTGCAGCGAAAGCCGTTGCCTTTGGGGAAGCACTTGAACCAGATTACAAAACTTACATCAAACAAGTCGTAAAGAATGCAAAAGTCCTGGCAGATACATTCCAAAAACGTGGTTTTCGTGTGGTGTCTGGTGGAACAGACAACCATATTGTTCTTCTTGATGTATCTGTCAAAGGTCTCACAGGAAACGATGCTGCCAATGGACTGGACCATGTGGGAGTGACGGTCAATAAAAACGCCATTCCTTTTGATAAAAATCCACCGGCAGTAGCTTCTGGGATTCGACTCGGAACACCTGCTCTGACCACTCGCGGCCTAAAAGAAAAAGAAATTGAAGCCGTAGGAAATCTAATCTGTGATTATCTAGATCATTTTGGTGATTCTACTTGGGAATCCAAAGTCAAAGCAGGAGTGAAAGAAATCACTTCAGCTTTCCCAATGACAAACTTCCGATTAGAAGACTAACTCTCGCTAAACGCTAAAAACTCTCTCCGTTCCGAATATTCATTAGAAAGCGGATCGGGGAAGGTTCTTTCCACAACCTCCACTCCATTTTTACCATAAAATAAAATTGTAGAAGCACGGGTTCCGTAACCTGGAACACGAATACGAATGGATGATAAATATCTTTCCCGTTCCAATCCAATCCCTGTGTCAGGGAGAAGAGAGTCTTCTTTTACAATTTCAGCATCAGAAAGTAACCGAAAGAACTCTAACGTAACAAGAGAAAGCCAATTGTCATTATTCATGGGAATGGAATCAAACACCTGTTTCACGTTCGCCTTTAGTTTTGCCGTTTTGGGCCAAACGGTATTCCAACTTGCGTTACTCACCGCATGAAAACCTGGTTCCAATTCCGATTCTTGTAATGGATCACCGCCCACATAGTGTGCTTCTTTGCCATCATATACAAATAAATTAAAACCTTCAAACTCACTCGCATGGGAGGAAACTTCTGTCCGGTAATCTCGAGAAGAAAGATCCTTGGGTGATAATAAAAAATCTAATACAAGTTTGCCTCTTGATTTTGGATGTGGAAGCAAAGGTTTTCGAAAATTTCTGACATTGGTAAGAAAGGAAACCTTACGAGAATTGTTTGCACCAAGCCACGTGCCCCCTGCTTTTAGATCCTTTCCTGCAATGATTTTTGGACTCGTATCCCACAAGTGAAGGGATTCCGTTGGTCTTTCAAAAAACTCATCTCTATTGGAAACAATGACAAGAGGGTAATCTGGATGGACCCTATATGCGATCACAACTAAGCACATCTACTGTAAAAAAACGAAAAAAGGTGGCAAAAGAAAGCGAAAAACCTGGGAAATATTTAGATTGAACGCCAAAAACCATATAAAATCATGAATTGCAGTACATTATGAAAGCATTGGAAGCCATAAAAGCCGTCTCTATTTTCCAGGAATCCGTTCTGGATTGGCATAAAAAAGAAGCCCCTCATCCAAACCCTTACCCAGAAGGGAGTCTCGAATCCACTCTCTACCAAAAAAACCATATTGATACCATCCAATGGCATATTGAAGATGAAATCCGAAGGCCGGACATAGCTTTGGAAGATGTAGTGGCTCTCAAACGAAAGATCGACAAACTCAACCAAGACAGAACCGATATGGTGGAAAAACTTGACGACTTTGTCATTGAGATGTTTCGTTCGGTCACTCCCAAACCAGATGCAAAACTAAACTCGGAATCACCAGCTTGGTTACTCGATCGAATGAGTATTTTGGAACTGAAGATCTACCATATGGAAGAACAAGTTTCCAGAAAAGATGCGTCTGCCTCAAAAGAACATATTGCCAAGTGCCAAGCAAAACTCGATATTCTCCTAGACCAAAGAGAAGATCTCAAAAAATGTTTGGACGAACTTTTTTCCGACTACGCACAAGGAATCAAAAGAGTAAAAGTTTATCGTCAAATGAAGATGTACAATGATCAAAATTTAAATCCATCATTGTATAAGAATCAAAAATGACAAACCTCTTAGTATTACGATTTTCGGCGATGGGAGATGTGGCTTTGATGACCCCAGCTCTCATTGCTATTGCAGCCAAATATTCTAATATTCAGCTGACAGTTGTTACAAGAGGAAACTTCGCACCATTTTTCTACAATATCCCAAATCTCAATGTTTTAGGAATTAATCTAAAAAAATACAAAGGAATTTTAGGTCTCTGGCGGATGTATCGTGATATCGCCAAATTGGGTCCATTCGGTCATGTGATTGATTTACATGGTTCTGTCCGTTCCAGGTTTATTGCTTTTTTGTTTCGAAGCCAAGGTGTCCCCTATTCTAAAATCATCAAAGGTCGTAGGGAAAAGTTAGCACAAACTAGACGTTATAATAAAAAATTAAATCAACTCCCACATACCGTAGAACGTTATTTAAATGTTTTTCGCAAAGCAGGATTTGATGCACCCATTCGAAAAGGCCCATGGCTCAATGTGGATGGAGAATCCAAAGTGTATGCTCGTGATTTTTTTAAATCCATTGGTATTGATAAAAAAGAAGGACAATGGTTTGGATTTGCGCCATTTGCCGGACACGAACTCAAAGAATGGAGTTTTGAAAAATGCAAACGCCTAGTCGAAGTTTTACTCGATGAATTTCCAGATTGTAACGTATTTCTGTTTGGTGGGAAAGATGAGGCAAAAGAACTAGAAATCCTTCGGAATGGTCATTCACGTGCTCACATTGTCCAAGGTGGAAATTTAGGAATCCGTGGGGAACTTGGGATTATGGATAGGTTAGATGTTATGATTGGAATGGATAGTTCCAACGTTCATATTGCAGCCCTTCTCAAAAAACCGGTGATCGGAATCTATGGAACCACACACCCACTCTCAGGTTTTGGTCCCTTTGCCCAAGAAGATTCTGGTGTTTTACAGGTGGATCTACCTTGTCGTCCTTGTTCCATTTATGGAAATACCAAATGTTGGCGGGGAGACCATGCTTGTATGGAACTCATTGACCCACTTGATGTTGTTAGACGAATTCGACTCATTCAAAATGTAAATACACTTTGGTGAATCGGTAAATCACCAAATTCGCAAATGATAGGAGACTTTTATGAATTCGTTAAAAAAGCAGATATCTCCTAAATCGATAAAACCAAACGAAGGGACTTTTTTCTCCGAACTTTTTGGACCTCAATCCGATAACCTTTACTTAAAAAAAGATTCTATCCATATAACCCTAATTACATTGCAGTTTTGTATTTTTCTTACATTATTACTTTTTCTCACCACAAATGAAGTCCATGCGGAAGAGTTTTCATCTGAGTTCCAAGAAGTAATCCTTCCTTCTCCCAACAAAGCCGATTATGAAGAACAAATCAAATGCCAGGACTTGTATTGCAAAAAGATATCCTATACCGAAGACGGAACCTACCTAGATGAAGTTTGGTTAGAACTTGGGAAAAACAGTGGTAAAGTGGTTATAGATTTATTAGATCACCCGCTTACTTTTAGTGAATCCAAAATGGATGATCTCACTGAATACTTACGTGAAATTGCGAAACGTGATGGTCATGTAAGTTTAGAACCATTTTACATCGCAACGAGAGGTTTTGGAGTTACAGATGTCCCAATCATCAAAGATTTATTTGGTCTCGGTTACAATTTTTACAAACGAATTCGTTCGGTAGTAAAATTTGGAAGGATGGGGCATTACAATGCAAAAGTCCTTTACCATCCTACCACTGGTAAAGTGTTACAAGTTTTTTTCTTCCATAAAAATTATGGAAATTTATGTAATACAGTGTATTCCACTTGTGATCGAATCGAATACATAGATGATGAATTGTTTGATAAGCAGCTATCTTTAAGACTGAGTGAAGCCTCAACAAGAGGAATCGAAGTTAGATTCACTCAAACACCCGCCATCCTTCCTTTAATGAAACTGGATATTGGAAATTTATTAGACACCAATCGTTCCGCAAGGTTATACAAATGGCTCATCATAACCAAAAAAACAGAAACAAAAACCATAACCCGAGAAAGGTTTCTCAGTATAGAACTTGCGATCAAAGCATTAGACTATACGCTTAGTGCTTATGAAATTGTAGAAGCTGTGCAAATGTATCTACCTGCCCGTGCCAAACAAGCCGAAGTTGTTTATGAGGATACAGAAGAAGGTAGAATGCTTAAATCAGTGGTATTTTATCCGGTTGTGAATCGCGAATAGACTCGGATTTCTTTTTCCTTATCTTTACCATCACGACAAAAACCACACAAGCAATACCAGCAGAACCAGGAAATAACAATGTGGTAGTATTCCATTCCGCTAAAGCAACCATCGCTAAGAAGTTTCGAAATAAAAAGATAAGATAAAACCCTAACGGTTCAGAATTAGGTAATATGTATCCCTTACGAAAGGTAGGTATAAAACCTAAAATGTCAGCAAGAGATAAAACTAAAACTGCAGCCAAAGGATCGGAAAAATAAAACCAAAATGGCAAACTGGAAAGGGCCAATCCAAAGAAAAACCAATCCGATTTTGTGATGTGTATATCACCACGTTTGCGATAAACAAAAAATGCCACAAGAATAGTAATGATTCCAGATACACCAATGGGGATACTGCCCACTCCTCCGTGCCCAGCCACTTGCGCAAAAAACACGATGAAGGTGGTGACTCCCCAAATGATCCAAGAAAACACATGTGGTTGAATTGTTCCGATTCGAATTCCTTTAATATATGGAATATAGGCATAAAAAGTTAATATTATAGCTATAATCGTAAGTAAAGTTCGTATCTCCCAAGAAAGTACATTTGTCATTGCATAAAATCAAAAAATAGATCAAAGATATTTGTTTTTTTTACCTTACCTTTCATTGCTTCTACTACTTTAGAATATACGTCTTCCATCGCATCCACACATTTTTCCATTTCATGGCTTGAAGCAATTTGAATGGAATTTTTTGAGAACTTAGCATATTCATCCGGATTACGAATAATTTCTAATGCCCCTTGTGCAATTCCTTTTACATCAAATGATTTTGCAATGTATCCGTTTTCACCGTGACGTATGAGCTCAGGTAATGCAAAAGCATCTACACCGACAGCAGGAAGTCCACAAGCGATGGCCTCCAACACAACAAGTCCTTGTGTTTCCATTGTGGAAGCTGTTAAAAATAAATCATACTTTGGATACTCTTCATGTAACACAGCATTGGGAATAAAACCTTTAAAACTCACTGCATCTTGAATCCCTAAATGTTCTGCTTGTCTTTGTAAAGATGGAATGGCTGGACCTTCTCCAATGATTGTGAGTGTGGCCTTTGGATAATATTCATGAATGGTTTTAAATGCATTGAGAACTACATCACAATTTTTTTCATACGAAATTCGGCCTACGTGCAAAAACTTAGGAGCCTCACCACTAGAATAAATTTTTGGTGTCCCTTGAAATCTTTTTAAGTCCATTCCATTAGATACTACAGTGATCGGCCGAGTGATTCCATATTCAATGAGTTGTTCTTTGATGAGATGGCTTGGAGAAATCACCACATCACATCTATTATAGATATCGTTACAAATTTTTAGAATGATTTTTTTGCGAATATTGAAGTTATCAAATTTTACAATTTTATCTAATTCATCTATATTTAGTTTTTTCTTAAACTTATTGGCTTTAAAAAAGAGTTTATCCAGTTTAAACAATCGGTAAAAAGAAACATACATTTCTTGTTCCGCCATCAGTGTGTGATAGGTCCCTATGGTGGGAATTCCAAAACGTTCTGCGGCATTGACAGCATATAACCCGAGAAGGCCTGGTGTATGAATGTGAATGAGATCTGGTTTAAAGTCTTCGATAACCCGTTTGATTTTGCCTGGCGAGGGCAAAACCACTTTGATATCGGGGTAACTGGGGAGATATCCAGAGCGAAATCGGACCACCTGGATTTTGTCTGTCATCCGATCAAAGTCCCCATCCCCATATTTGGGCGCACAAATACAAAACTCATGGCCACGCAAAGCTAAAAGTTCAGAAAAATTCTTAATGGAAACTGCGACTCCGTCGGTTTTTGGCAAAAAAGTATCGGAAAAATATAAGACTCGCAACTGTTACCTCTTTACAAATTGGAGAAAAGCATTAGTCTCATCCAAAGTTATGTTTTACCGAATCTATCGTTCTTTTCTCGCCTTGTCCATCATTTCCTGTGCCCTTTCCGTTTCATTGAGCCAACTTTTCTTACTCCTCTCATTTGTTTTTTTTCTCTTTCTTCCCGAAAAACCAAAATTCAAAAGTCCATTGGTAAAAATTCTCTTCCTATTTTACGCCTGGCAAATTGTAACTGTTTTGTATCATTTCGCTGGATCAGGTTTCGATACCCTTTCCATCAAACATGCGTTTCGTGACGAAATGAAAGACATTTTCCTTGTCACTGCCTTTGTGTCCGTCCAAGGGATCAAACCAGAAGACAGAAAATACCTATACAAAACATTTTTTATTTTTGCGCTAGTGATTGTTTTCACAGGATTTGTGTCCATATTCTCGATGACCAGGTTATCCAGATTAATTTCAGATTTATACAAAACATCTGCATCTTGGCCTTACCAACACCATTATGGCAAAATTACGAACATTAATGTTTATCTTCCCATTGGATTAATGAATACCCATCTTACCTTCGGTGGATTACTCGCATTTATTTTCCCTGGGTTTGTATTTCGTTTATATGATTCTTGGTATAAAAAAGAATCTATATCCAAAATTTCGACAAACGCCATATTGCTTTTGTTAGTATCTATCGTTTTTTTATTTAATAACGCAAGATCATCCCTTCTAGGAGCTCTGGTCAGTACAATTTTCGGAATCTATATTCTTGTTTTTATCGATAAAGATATCTCTAAAAAAATGTTAAAACGTATTGGGCTTTTTATCCTTTTGATTTTGATTTTTGTTTTTGTAGGATACAAAACCACAAGTGCTGTCAAAAGAGTGGTAGATCCATTGTTTGGTGGAGAAAAACATACTGACTCAGGAAGAACTTTTATTTGGGATTCCACATTTCCGTTAATCGAAAAAAATCCTATCTTCGGTATTGGATCTGGTAACTACCAAAAAGAAATCGAAATATCAAGAAAAGAAAAGGAAAAAGAAAATAAGGAACTCAGTTTTTTTTATGAGGTAACACAAAGAGGACATGCTCACAATGATTACTTTCACTTAACCGCCGTCTTTGGAGGACCACAAGGAATCCTTTATCTTATATTATTTGGGATCATTCTATATACCTTATTAAATGGGAACATACCTAAAAAAATTAGGTTCATGACTTATGGACTTGTCGGATTTTTCTTTTCTGGACTTTTACAATGTTATTTTCAAGATGATGAAGTTCTAATTGTATTTTACTTTTTACTCGGTTACCTCAACCTCTATGCCGAGTCTGAACAAAAGACAATTGATTCGAAGATAGAAGGATAAATCGATGGCACCAAAAAAACTCTCACCCCGAGGCGAATGGTTTGTAGATGCAAATGGCAGAAAAGTTATTTTGCGCGGAGTCAATTTAGGTGGAGACACCAAAGTTCCCTATCCCAATGGAGGAACACAGTTTCCTTCAGATTTTTCCGACCACAAAGAAGTTAGTTTTATTGGCAGGCCCTTTCCTCTTTCTGAAGCTGAGATTCACTTTACTAGACTCAAACGATGGGGGTTTAATACACTTCGATTGTTAACCACTTGGGAAGCAGTGGAACACAAAGGTCCTAACGAGTATGATCAAGATTACTTAGATTATTTTACAGAAATCGTTCGTTTAGCTGGCGAATATGGTTTTTATGTATTTATTGATTTTCACCAAGATGTTTGGTCCCGTATGACGGGAGGTGATGGTGCCCCAGGTTGGATCTTCGAAAAACTCGGAATTGATTACCGCAAACTTTCGGAAGCTGATGCAAGCCTAGTCATGCAAAGAGCATACGACTACACAAACCCTGGGATTCGTCAGGAAGACAATTATCCTACCATGTGCTGGTCACAAAACTACCGTTATGCTGGAAACGGGATTCTTTGGACTTTATTTTTTGGTGGTAGAGATTTCGCACCGAACTTTTTTATCGATGGAAAGAATGTTCAAGATTATTTACAAGGTCACTACTTAGGTTGTATGAAACAAATTGCGGAACGAGTCAAAGGTTTTGACTTTGTTTTGGGTTTTGATTCTTTAAATGAACCGGGCAAAGGTTTCATTGGTCGGGCAATGAATGATCGTGGTTTAAAAAACACAGAGGAAGATCCGTCAAAACCTGGACTTGGCTGGTCTCCAATCGATGCATTGTTTTCTTCTCATGGACATTCCATTGAATTACCATACCTCACCTTAAAAGTTTGGAAAGGTGGATTTGTTCCAACAAAAACAGTTACTGTAAATGAGAATCAAGTTTCTATTTGGTTGCCAGACTCTCCTGGTGATCCTTTTCAACTAGAGGGAGCTTATACCATCACCAAAGACGGCACTCCCTTTATCGAAAAAAATGATTTTTTCCAAAAGGTAAATGGACGTGATATCGACTTTGATGCGGATTACCTAATACCTTTTATGCGCATCGTTGGCGAAACCATCCAAGAGATTCGAAACGACTGGATGGTTTTTATCGAAAGAGAAGCATCAGATGCATTCACCCATCCTCATCTCAATGGAGAAGTTCCAAAACTTGCCGTAAACGCTGCCCATTGGTATGATATCCTTACCCTACTCTTCAAAACTTTTTTATATCCAATTGCAATTGATACCCTCACAAAACGTCCTGTATTCGGTAAGTCAGGCATTGAAGCAATGTATGTACGCCAGTTAACAAGAATTAAAAACACTGCCGACTCTGTTCCGGGAAAAATCCCAAGTCTCATTGGAGAATTTGGAATTCCCTTTGACTTACAAGGTGGGAAAGCATACAGAGAATGGAAAAAGGGAAACCGTTCGCCAAAAATTTGGAAACGCCACGTGATGGCCCTCGATGCAATGTACAATGCAATGGACCAACTTTTTTTATCCAATACTCTTTGGAACTACACTGCATCGAATGAAAATGATTTAATGGTAGGCGATGGTTGGAACCAAGAAGACCTCAGTATTTTTTCCAAAGATCAAATGATACCAGGATCCGATCCTGATGTCTATGGAGGTGGGGGGCGTGCGATCGAAGGATTCTGTCGCCCGTATGCAGCCTCTATCCAAGGTACCCCGATCAAAATGAAATATAATTTAGAAAACAGAGAATTTTATTTTGAATGGATGTCCGATCTTGCTATCTCAGAACCTTGCCTTATCAAAATTCCCAGTTTTGTTTATCCAAATGGCGTACAAATCGTAATCTCCAATGCTGAAAAAATTTCAGAAACCGAAGGGGAATTGACAGTCAAAGGAAATGGAGGAAAGGCAACTCTTTTCCTAAGACCAATATGATAGATTTAGAGTCTTTATTACAAAAATACCCTTGGGAAGATCGTTGGAAAACCCTGGCAAAGCCAATCGATTCGCTTTGGGAGTTTGATCTCCCTGTCACTAGAGAAGAGATTTGGCCCCATTTAATTGATACTTCTGCCCTAAACCAAAGGGTGGGCATGCCTAGGTTTGATTACCAAGAAAAAGATGGAAAACTGATAGGAAAAACAAAACAAGTAGGTTTCCAATTAGAATGGGAAGAGGTCCCCTGGGAATGGGAATATCTCAAAGAAATTGGCAACGCACGTATATATAAAAAAGGATTTGGATACTACGTTCGTAGCAGAATCGTCTTAGAAACATTAGGTGAATCAAGAAGTAAGGTTTATTTATACTTTGGTTGGATTCCCCGAAATTTCTTTATGCGAAAACTTTTAGAATATGCAATGCCAAAGTTGGAACTGTCTTACCATAAAGCTCTTAACGAAATCGCTGAAGAAATCAAAAGAAAAAAACCAAAAAAAAATTCAATCCCTGGAAAAGAAATTTCATTTGTTCCCGAAGCCCAATGGATACATCCGGAAAAACTTGACAAGGAAACTCAAAACTTAATCAACAATGGAGTTTCTAAAGATGCAGTCAATGCAGTTTTTAGTTGGATTAAATCTGCTTCCGATAATGAGTTAGATAGAATCCGCATAAAAGAAGTTAGCCGAAATTTAAATTTAGACCCCGACGAAGTTTTATTTTTGTTTTTGCATGGTTGTCGCTTAGGTATTTTTACGCTTAGTTGGGATATTGTTTGTCCGCATTGTCGAGGAGTGCGCACAAGTCTCACTCGTTTGAGTGATTTGCCATCTAAAGACGAATGCGAAGTTTGTGAAATTGACTTTGATACAACAGGAGTCAATTCCATTGAAGTGACTTTTCACCTACACCCAGGAATCCGAATCATCGAAAAACAGATGTACTGTGCCGCCGAACCAGCGACAAAACAACACATTCTACTCACAAAAACAATTCCTGCAAAAAAATCGTATTCTTCCAATTTGCTCGTAGGATCAGGAGTATTTCGCTTAAGAAAAAAAGGGGATAAAAGATATCGCCTTGTGGATATCAAACCATCTTACCAACAAACAGACATTTTATGGCTGCCAGAGACAAAGGAAGAAGAAATCAAAGTATCCCCAAAACCAAACTTAGTATTTGAAAATGAATCAAATTCCGATGTCACCATCATCTTGGAAGAAAGAAACGAAGACCAAACAAGCCTCCGACCCTCAGAGATATTCAACTATCAAGAATTTCGTGACCTATTCTCCGAAGAAGCAATCGCTACTAATTTACAACTAGACATTGGGATCAAAACCATTCTTTTCACAGACATCGTCGGTTCGACAAAGTTCTATGAAACCGAGGGAGACCACGGCGCATTTTTACAGGTGCGTGAACATTTTATCAAAACCAACCAAATCATTCAGAACTTTAGAGGGGTTGTTGTGAAAACCATTGGCGATGCTGTAATGGCAAGTTTCTTTAGCCCCTTACAGGCATTAAAGGCCGCCAAAGAAATGCAAGAGTGGTTTCACCCAGAAAACCAACATACGCCCGTTAGGATCAGAATCTCCATCCACACCGGCAATTGCCTCGCCGTTAACCTAAACAGTAACATCGATTACTTTGGAAACACAGTCAACTATACGGCAAAACTCCAATCAGTCACAAACTCTGGCGAAATCTCCTTTAGTGAAACCATCTTCCGCGACCGAGACATCCGCGAATACCTTCGCGCCGAATCCATCAAACTTCACAAAGTCGAGTTCCCACTCCCATGGGCTGACCGCACTGATTTTGTTTATGTTTGGAAGGTATAGAATTCCCATTCGCCACTTCTGCTAACGAAATGGGGGGAGAGTGAGCTGGCCGATGTATCCAACTTGAGTTGGTGTAACCATCTGGGCGCCTCGTATTGGTTCGTTTGTTAGGAACTAAACCTAGAACCGACCGCGCTTTTCGCTCCAATCTTTTGCTTCGCAAAAGGATTTCCGCTGCAATCGCTGGCGCGGGGACCTTCTTGTGAGGATACTCTGATTTATTTAGGAGGAGGAACCAAGTAGAGTTCGAAACCGTTGCGGATTTGAGGTTTTACGGGATCTTCGAGAACTATAGACAGAAAATTTAAGTTCCCCGGCTCATCATAATTTCTATCTCCTATTGTGAGGAACAAGCGGTATTCATTTTGATTCGAATAATATCTTACGGAACAATCAAAAAATTCGATTTGAAATTTTAATCTGTCACAATTACCATTTTCACAAGAATGTTCATATATCCAAATTTTGTTTTCTTTGAAAATTCTGCCTTCCCCTACAACCACAAATTCTTCTCTTTTTTTTGAAGGCCCACCTTTTAAAACAGTAATAATTCCATGATCATCGATATAATAATTAAAATCAGATTCATTAAAATTTGAACTAGTCCACTTAGTGTTTTTGAAAACTTGACCAATGCTAAATGATTCCACCATTTTTAAAATATCATAACAGAACAATTCCTCTTTTTTAATAATACAGCTCCCTACTTCTTTTATGTTGTTGGTTCTCGTATTTGAATGGCACCCGCCATCCATGTCTAAATAAAAAGAGTCTTCATTTTCCAAAACAGTCTCTTGTTTTTTACAATAATCTGTAATTAAAATAATAAGTAATGTTAGTAATAACTTCTTATGCTTCATCTTTTGCCTCAACTCTAACTTGCGGCTTTAATTCATAAAATTCTGATCTTCCCAAATAAGTAGATTCTTCTGAACCTTCCAAATTTTTTTTAATCCTTTCATTTATTTCTTTCCTTGGCAATTTTAGCTCAAAAAACTTCTTTCTTAGTTTTTCACTTAGAATCTTATCAGATTCTGATCTTATCCACCGATTATCAATTCCCTTCCCACCCCTTGATTCTGCAATTTGATATTCAAAAATTCCTAAGTCCTGATTAAATCGTTTGTCTGTAATCATATACACATGGTCTGATTTTACTGCTGAGATATTGCTATCAGGTAAATTTTCATTTGCCCGAGTGATTCCAATCAGTCCCACACTCAGTTCTTTTGCTTGAAAATTGGTTTTGTGGTTTGTCAAGTCCTGGCTTGTGGTAATACGATCGGACACCAATGTCATAAAGTTAGATGCTTGGCGCAAGTATTCCACCCCGTTATAATGTGCATTTCGATTGCCATATTCTAAATCCATATTTTTCGTTTCATCTGGCATTTGGTATAGCTCCGTGTTTAAGTTCGCAAAACTCCCATTAGCGGTAATCCCCGAAGCATTTAAGACCGCTCCAATAAAACGGATACAATCAAGTCCGTCCACGGCGCGAAATCCATTTGCATCTACAGGATTTACTGCAGATACATCTTTTTTTCCATCAATTATTTTATATTGGTCATAAGAGATTTTCCCTTTCAGAGATTTCCCTAATAACTTTGCCACATTCACGGCATGTTCAGTGACAAGTTCTTTCGTAGAGAGATCTACATTTTGGGAAGCTTCTGAAATTTCTTTTCCCAATCGTTTTAAATAGGCGGCATTGGTTTCTTTTTTTGTATCATGATTCAGATTAATTCGTGCCAATGCCTCTGTTGAAGAGACTAAGTTCGTCGCTTCTGGGTTAAGTGGATACAATGAACTACCTTCTCGTAATCGAATGTATTCCTTTAATTCTTTTTCAACTTTGGCGGGAATTGGAACGTCTTTATCTCCCCTAAGTTTTTTTAACTTTGCTTCAATTTCTGTTGTATCTGCTCCAGCTTTACGTAATTCATAAAGTTTTTTTTCCGTATCGATACGACTATCTTTGGAATAATCGTCGATGATACTTGCTTCGATCTTTTTAATCTGTTCACTTTGAGTTTTTTGTTTCACATCTGGGTCAAGATTATTTTTGTTATTGGTATTTTTTTCTATGGTAAATCCATCAGCAAATCTTGATACAACCTCCCCAAAACGAAGGATCCCACTCTTAAATGGATTTGTTAAATTTCCTAAAATAGAATTTTCTGAAGAAGCTTCGATGGACAAAGATCCAGAATCAGAACCAACAGCAATAGAATTACTAAGACCACCACCAAAACGATTTCGCAAACCCAATCCTAACCCAATTCCGCTTAGTAATAAAGTTCCCATAGTACCTGCTGCCGTTGCAAAGTCAGTAAATGGATCCGAATCATTATCTTGTAACAATGCAGTTGCCCCATCACCAGAATCGCTAAGATCCTGGGCTGCATTGATATTCTGTTCGGCAAAATTCATTTCCGACATTTCAAATCCATCATCGGAGTTCGTCCCCAAAATAATGCCTTGTAACTCTGATGAGGTGGAGATTCCATTTTTATCAACCGAAGATTTCAAACCTAGTTTCGAAATGGGATCTGTATACCCAATACTACCACTAAACCCACCTCCATTAAGATCATACATCATAGAATAATTCCAGTCTGTCCGAGGTCCTTTTCCGGTAGGATTATAATTAAATCCAATATTGGCAGCACCGTTTGTTGTCAAATCTGCGGTCAATTGTACCCCTCCACCTAATGACTTAGAAGCTTGTAAGGAGGTATTTCCATTTTCAGAAAAACTCAAACTTAGATTACTAATCGCATTTCCAATTCCTAAAGATCCTCCCCAACCGTTTTTATCTGAATAAGTAACACCAACTCCGGGAACCATTCCCTTAAAATATCCAGATTGGAATTTCCCCATCCCTTGAGAAATTCCTCCTAATACACCATTGGCAAATCCTGCCAATGCTCCCTTGGGACCTTCGTGGCTACCTGCAATGGTCTGTAGGAATGTAGAAGCAACTGCTTGTCCAATTCGAGTTGTTGCGGGCAACAATCCATTGCTAAGAGTACTAACAGCCTTTCCGATGGATGAAAGTGCCGAATTAACACCCGTTAGCATACCGCTTGCACCTAGAGTAAGCGCTATAGATGCGGCATTGACAACGGTTTGCCTGACTGCATTTGATCTTGCTTTTTTATCTGATTTCTGTTTTTGGTAAGAAGAATAGTTGGAATTGACGATTTGGCCGATGACACTCTCATCCATTCCCAATGATTTTGCTATTTCTTTCGCAAGTGCTTTTTTCCCAAGTTCTTCGACAACTGCCTTCGAATCTCGAAGATTTAGATAACTGCTTTGGTGTTTAGTCCAACCTGCCTGCATACCCATAGCCTGTAAGGCATAACCAAAACTATTATTACTAGAAGTATTACTGTTTAAATTTCCGGCATTGATGATTCCATTCGTATCTTCCAGAATGGATTGAATTTCATCCTCTGGAATCCCGCAAGCTACTATGGCTGTTTTTAACATCCCTCCAAATGCCCCGACAACCTGTGAGCCTATATCAAAAATTGGATTTTTTGCCATAGCCTTATTTGCTTTTTTTGCCTTCTGTTGACCATACTTATCGCCTAACATTTTTGAGATCGCCTCTGTAGGTATCCCTGTACTTTGCGAAACCGCCATAGAAATACCATTTTGGATTAACATTTGTTCATTGGCTTTAATTTCCTCTAAACGTTTATCTGTTCCAGCTATTTGATCATTCAGTTTGTCATACTGCCTCTCTCCGATCGCTAACTTTGTCATTGCCATAACGGGTGCTTGCGTTATATTTAAAGTAACGGTTGAAAGACCTAATGTTGCTATGTCGGCGACTTTCAAAGTAGTAGAAACTGTTTTCGCTACAATTTTTTCAATGGCTTGGACTGGATTTTTTACAGAGATATACTGGTCACGTGATTTGATTTTTCTTGCATTCCTCCTACCCTGCATAAAATCAACCATCATCGATGCGATCTGAATATCTGATTCACTACCACCCGTCGCAGTAACCCAGGCCTTCGCTATCTCGTTGTTAACTGCTGAATCTAACTTCCCTTTCAGAGATGCTCTCATACCAGAGGCTCCTCCGGTAAAATATGCAACAGCCAATTCTTGCACCAAAGAATCTGCATTTTCTTGAGATTCTTTTCTAATCTGAAACAAATCCTTATTTCGATTATTCTTTTCTTGAATAGAATTCATATTTGAGTGAATGGAATGTTTATCTCTTTGGAGTGAGTTTGCTAAAAACGATTGCGCAGTATCTGCTTTCTTCTGAAAAAGTGTAGCCCAATCCTCATCACTCCATGTTGTAAAAAAACTATTCCCATTTGGAACATTGAGTTTCCCTATGGAACTTAACTGAATCTGGCGAACTTCTTCAGTTTTCCCTGCATTGTACTGGCCTTCCGCATTTTTTCCAGCCAGTAAACCATTATAAATTTCTTTTTTTAGAGTAAGGACACCATTTTTGTCGTCGATGGTCACATCGTATTCTTTCTTTAATAAGTTTTTGCATATATCTGCATTTGGATTTTCATAACAAGAGCCAAACCGATTCTGTTCTGCCTCTGTCAGTTGCGACGAATCATAGTTACCAAGCAATATTCTTTCTTCTTTTGTCAACTCACGACCACCTAACAATTCCCATTGAATTGAATAGGACATTTGATTAATTAGTTTTTTTTGTTCTGAACTTTGAATCTGTTCTAAGTCACGATTCATTTGCAAGAAGGAAGCATATTGACCCACGCCTGTAATGGTTTTATGGAATTCTTGTAATAATCCATTCCCACCGATTTGGATTCCTTCTATGGATTCTCCAAAATTTGCTAAGGACTGAAATTCCATTACATTCGCCAAAGAAAATTCTTCTTTTTTAAGATTTGGTTTCCATGCAGATATAGAGGGCGTAGGATTCGCTTTCAATTCACCTGCTTCGTATAACTCTGCCCAGGATTTTAAGCCGACATGTTTTTCCTCGTCTAAACTTTTTAACCACGTTTCCTTTGAACGTTCAATTTCCAAACGATTGGCTTCTAATTTTGCAGTCGCTTCAACTAAAAGATTGTTTTTATTTTCTTTCCATTCTTCATAACGATTAGAATATTCTTTTACTTTTGATTCCCAGTGCGAAACAGCAGGCAACAAACTTGTCTGAAAATGATTCGATTGCCTATCTAACTGAGAATAATTATCTTTCCAATATAAAGAAGATTGAGAGGAATTTTCATCATACATTTCATACAAAAGAAAATAAGCAATGGCTCCCATTTGAAAATTAAATCTTCCTGATGAAATAACGGAAGCGTGCCGATCAGCCACCCAATAACCATATTTTTTTTTGCCGTCTAACAACAAATTTCCGTTCGTATGAAACGCTTCCGCAAAGGGGACGTAAAAATCGCCTATTTTTTCGTTATTAATGAAATGAAAAGCATCCGTATACAAATTTGCTGAAACTAAAGATTGTACATGTCTACCACTGCCTAACTTATTATTAATGATAGATATAAGCCTTCCATAATCCTCATGATGAATCGATTGGAATATCCCTTGCATTTCTAAATCATAAATTCCAGAGAATGTACCGATTTCCCCAAAACCACCTGCCAACCAATTTTCATATTTATAATCAGCGGACAACTCATGGTAAGTTTGATTGCGAAGCCTCCATTCAGCTCCTGACAAATCAAAATTTGATTTTGATTGATTTAGCTGAATTTGAAATCCTGTTTGGTATGTGTAAATTTGGTCTTTAAAAATAGTATATTCTGAAAATGCCTTACTTGATTCACCCGATAAGAATTCTTTCATTTGTGTGGAAATAGATGTTAAAATAGAATCTGGATCAATTTCGGACTGGTTTAACTGAAGGGAAAGATCCCCAATAAACCTCGAAAATAACCTACCGGCTTCGTTATAAGTTCCATCATAATTTTTATATTGGCAACCTGTGGATACAGAACAAGAAGCGTCCAAACCAGTTTTTAGTTGGGAGACAATTTCGCGTAAAGCTACTTTAACCGTATCCTTATATGAATTAATTGCATTTAGATTTTCGGAAAATTGGTTTTCTGTATTGGCCAAAGATTGCACATAGGATTGGTAATCGTTTTCAAGTTGTGAAATTGAATTTGCAAAGGAATCTAATCCTTCTTGCCTTGTTTGGTCCCATTGGAACTCCCACTCTTTTGCCGATTCTAAAATTTGATTTCTATTTTCCGCGATCGCCCGTTCCTCTGAAGTAAAATCCTCATACAAGGCTTCTTGTCCAATTCGAGTGAAATACAAAACATCTATTTTACCAGTTTCTAATTTCTCTAAAAAAACATTCCGATTATCAAAATAATCATCAAGCAAGTCCCTTTCCCATGCAGAATAGAAAACCGAAATTTCTGAAACTAGAGACCTCCTTCTTTCATCAAGATAACCCTCGTTAGAAACAAAGCTGTCTTCTCCTTTTTCTTCTGAGAGTATTTGTTCAATGATTCGATTTGCATTTTCTTCCCACTCCCCCATCGACAAATACAAAACTTCATGAACTTTTGATTCCCATTCATCGAGTGAATTGGAAAAGTATACATTTCCATAAAATTCAGAATATGCGGAAGATTGGTAAGTTGGCGGACTCCAAGATTCTAAAATGGATTGCCCAACAACTGCATACGTAAAACAGAAAAAACTCGTTAAAACAAAAAAGCGAAAAGAGGATTTTGAATTCATAGAGAACCTCAGCTCTCTTAGGTATCAAAGGATGAGTTTGGTTTTCATTATTTTCCATTTTTTTAACATTTTAAGATAGAGAAGAAAAAAAATTGAGATAAGAAGAAATCCCCCCATAAAAAACTTTCCACCTAACCCCGGAAGTAAATACGAAAAACCAAACAAAAGGGAAAATGGAATCAAAAGACTCGCATGTAATGAAGAGCGACGGATCCACAAAAGCAAAAAAAACAAAAATGAAAGGACAGTTCCAAATAGAAAATAATCACCACCTAATAATGATGTATTGATTCGCCATAGAAACATAAAACAAATACAGGGGATCAGCCAGAATGTTTTGTATTTATTTCGATATAAAAACAAAACTGAAAGCAGAAGAAGAAAAACAGGTCTATATTTTGGTAATGATTCTTTTGTAGGTAGAGTTTCCGACAACCTAACGATATCATTTCCCAAAAGTTTTCGAATTTTAGATTCTAAATCTTCCCAATGAATGGATTTTCCTTTTACCAATATTTCTAAACTTGTTTCGCCATTTTTACGGTAGATCCGACCTTGCGTTTTTAGTGTTTTATAATTTGTAAACGTTTCCGTAAAGATAGGAATTCCCGATGACATTTTGATTGGCTTTTGTGGATAACGATCCAATTGATTGTCAGGTTTTACTAAAAATCGAATATCCGTATTCTTTTTTTCTAAAATCATTTTCCCAACAATGGATGATTGTAATTCCAATGACCTTTCTTTGATTAAATCATTTAAATCAAAACCTAACAAGTTTCTATACCTTGTGGGAGAATGGAGATCCCAACCTTCTGTTGAAGGCTGAAAACACAAAACAACCTCTTCAATTTCTTTTTTGGTTCGCAACCAAGGGATGATGGAAAATATCTTTTTCTCTAAAATTTCCGTATTGGCATTGGAAAAACGAATTTTACGATCTGAATTTGATTCTGACTCTCCTAACAAATGGAAGTACCCTGATTCTGTTGGAAGATTTTTAAAACCATTTTTCTCACCTAACTCATTTAAACGAAAATAAAATATGGCGCTCGAAGGATTTTGTTTTAGAATCAAAAGATCCGTAATATTTCTTGATAGTATCTCATTTTCGACTTGTTTGGTGATTCGAATGGATTCATGTTCTGGCAAAGATGTAGGGAATTCTAATCTACCAATTTGGACTGTCCCATACGAAGATGTGACCGGCACAATTTCTAAACTCGAACCAAAAGAAAACAATATACCAATGATAAGGAATAGACCAACGAAAAATACTCTGGTTTTTTTTTGTGAATCTTGATTCTCCCAGAAATTCCATTGTTTATATGAGAAATATTTGTTCTTCGAGAGCAAAGGAAAAGACGGAATTGATTTTTTTGAAAAGGACAGAAAGAGATGTTTCAAAAAAGGAACAAATAATAAAAAATAAAGATGAACCAAAGAAATGATTCCTAAGATTTTAGGGATCCAATGCAAAAGAACAAAAGTCCAAAGAATCAAAACCGATACAAAATTAGAGAGAGTCCATTTCCCCAACCTTCTGACTGGAAATAAAACCAAAAAGTATTTCCAAACTAAAAATTGGAATAATGTAGACCGTCCAATTGAAAAAGAAAAAACAGAAGATAACCCTAAAAATAGAAGAGAAGCAATATAAAAAGATAATAAACGATATAAAATTGTTTTGATTTCAATCCGAAAAAAAACAGGAGATAGAAGTAAAAGCAGATCCAATAAAAAAAATAGATCGATGAACCGTGACAAATCATAAAAAAAATCTTGGTAACTTGTATATAACAAAATCCAATGTTTATCATTCGATAATAAAGAGGTTAACTCTCTTGTTATATGATACAAAGAAGTTCCATTCTTTGCGTTAATCAATATCGTTTCTGATTGTAATCCGTTAATTCTTGTTCCATGATGAGATTTTTTTTCTCTCAAGGATACGGTGCCGAAAGAAGAAACCAAAAGACCTTCTCCAAACCGAGAAGGAATCCCAAAGTTTGACCAATCTTTTGGGTTTAGAGGGAAATCCTTTTGGAACCACAAACCCTGTTCTAAATCATAATGAAATCCAAAGTTGTAATTTCGAATGGCATCAAACAGAACGGACAAAGAGGGAAACTCAAAACTTTGTACCCTGTCCCCTTGTATCTCCAAAACCACTTCTTTTTCAGAACCTGGATGATGGACAAATGATGAAACACCAGCGATATTTCGAATGTGACTTTCCAAACCATGGCGACTGTGATCAGAGCCTTTTGAAATCTTTTGCAAAATAACAATAAACTGATCTTCTAATTTTCTTATTTGAATCTTCGGCGAAAGTGAATCTGTAGGAAATCTTTGTCTTTGCAAAAGATATTCATTTCGAATCGTAGAAATAATATCTTCATTTTTTATATCTTCTTCTAATTCCAAATGGATTTGAGAACTTCCTCGTTCTGAGATTGATTCAATTTCTTTGTAACCAGAAATCCCTTTTAAAATTTGTTCCCAAGGTTTTGTGATTTTTTCTTCCACTTGCGATGCCGTTTTACCGGGCCATTGGACAGTAATTTGAACGGATTTCGAAACCTGCAAAAAGGATTCTTCACCTAACAATAAGTCGCCTATTTGCAAAACAGATAACAAACTTAAAAATAATACTAAGGTCAAAATTCGATATCGGTAGTATTGAATTAAATTCCCCGTCATGTTTTTTTAATCCAAAATTTTTCAAACAAGTTCGGATAAATATAAAAAACAAAGAATAAGGAAATTAGAATGCCAACAAACATCGTGCTTGCGATAGATTCAGAAAATTCGGAACCTGGACATCCAAAGACAAAAACAGGGAAAAGACCCATCATCGTCGTTCCTGAGTTTAATAAAATGGGCCAGAGTAACCAACGAAGGACATACTCTCGTTTTTTTAAACCAGTGACCTTTTCAGGTATTTCGATCCATCTTTCACCGAATAAAGAAATACTATCAATAGACAACCCAAGCAGAACAACTAGACCGATATAATGCCCTAAATGAAATTCCGAAAATAAACTAAAAACAAAAATCATAGTAACCAAAAGGTAGAAACAAGAAATCGAAAGGTAAAAAAATGGAATCCAAAATGATTCATAAATTCCGACAAGGGCTAAATAAATAAAAACAAAGGAAATAACTAAGAGGATCACAAGAATCAAATAAAATTTTTTGATTTCCTCACTTGCAGAAACTTTTAGTAAAGTTAAATGTCCAGATGGATCCAAATCTTTCCGATCAAAGTCCATCACTTGGCCTATCCATTCAGCAGAAAACAATCCAGATTCACGGCGGAACTGATTCAAACTTCCCCTTTGTTTTGATCGAAAAAGAGAACTAAGAAATGTGGTTTCATTGTTTTTTGTTTTGAAACTAATCTTAGAGAAATCATTTGTGTTTGTATGACTGGAAAGAAACGAATCGAAACCAAGATACAAATCCGTTTTGGTCGTCTCGCCAATAGAGCCTAAATATTTGGGTCTTTGTTCGTATAAAAATTTCTGTTTTAAATCTTCTTCATTTGGATTCCAGTCTGGAATTGGAATTTGATTTCTTGTCCATTCTTCTAATCGAATTTCTTTTGGTAAAAAATCAAACTTACCAACAAACCCATTGGTTTTTGACTGGGTTTGGAAGTTCATAACAATTCTGGTTAACTCCTCCCACTGATCATGTAGAAAAACAATCGAGTCAACAGGAATGAAAGGCAAAGCCGTTTTGAGTTGGGAGTTGATAGGTTCCCATTTCCAATCCCATCTTGACCTCAAAAGTTCATCTGAAACCAATCGTTCTAATTCTTTTTCTTTTTTGACTCCAAAAAATTTCCATTCGATCGGAATTGCTTTTTTAGGATGTTGGGACTTTGTATCATAAACATTTAATGGTGATAGAAAAACAGAAAGAGTAGGATCGAGAATTTTGATCTTCTTTTCTAAATCTTCGACAAACCGAAGTTCTTCTTCTAAACTCAAATGGTTCCAAGGAATCATTTGCAATCGATTCCCTATAGGAACTTGTTCTGGAAAAATTTTCCAACTAGGACCAAACCCAAACAAATAGAAAAATAAAATTAAAACTGAAATGATCGAAATCAATCGAACATTCAATCTAGAAAACAAAACATTGGTTTTATTATCAATTTGGAATAAAGAATCCTCTTTTTCAAAACTGATAGATTCCATTTTTAATGATTCTGATAAAGAAATGGAAAGTAATGGGACAATCAAAACGGATGAGACGAGAGAACAAAAAACCAAAAGAGCTATGCAGACTCCGGAATCGAAAAAGAATTCTTTCCATTGCATAGGGAACAAAAGAAGAGGAATGAAAACTACAATGGTCGTGAGCGAGGAGGAAACAAGTGAAACCAAAACAGAACGAATTCCCATAGTGACAGCGTCAAAACTCGATAACCCCATGTTTAAATGTTTTTTGATGGAAAATACTGTCAGGTTACTGGCATCAAATAACATTCCAATCCCAACGGAAATCCCACCTAAACTCAGCAAGTTGATCGAAATCGAAAAAAACAAAATCAAATGAAAAAAAAAGACCAAAGAAAATAAAACCGATATAAGTAAAATCACAGTTGGAGTCCAACTACGATACAATAGAAAAGAAAATAGGAAAGCGAATCCCAGTCCCCATATCATATTAAATCCAGTTTGTTTGATCTGATCTTTTAATTCATTCGATCCATCATAAAAAATTTCAGATGCAATGAAAGAATCGAAACTTCTTAGTTTTGTTGTTATTTCCGAGGATAACGACAATGGATTCGAAGAAGGATCTGCAAAGATGGCAAGATAAATCGAATTTTTTCCATTCATACGTGTTAGCTTTTCACCGGGTGAATCTGCTTCGTAGATTGTTGCGAGTCGACCAAGTCCTACAGAATTTCCGTTTCCTAAATGAATGGGAAATTCAGAAAGATTTTGGTGAGATAAAACCTCTGGAGAGAATTTTAGTTCAGTCTCTTTTGTATATTCTTCGACTACCCCTAGCGACCCACCACGGATCCCTGTTTGGAGCTGTGATTCCAAATCGCGGATGTTTATCGGAAATAAATCCAAGATCTCCGGATTTATAGAAATAATAGAATTTTTTTTCCTGTTTCCTGTAACACGAACTTCTGTTACACCAGGGATACGTTCCAATTGAAAAACCAATTGTTGCAAATGGAACTGAAAGTTTACAAGATTATCGTTTCCGTCCCTGGGGATAACCAATTCTAAAAAAGGAGAATCCTTAATTTCTCCTTGCACTAACCGCGAAGGTTCAACACTAAACGGAAGTTTATCTTTCATTTCCAAAATTCTTTGATACAATTCTTCTTTAAAGTCACGAACCGATGCACCATACTGTAGATCAATTCTTACAATTGACTTACTATGTTCAGAAATTGTGCGTATCCGATCGACAGACTTAACGGAAGAAACCAATTCGGAAATTGGTAAACTAACCATCATGTCAGTATCTTCTGCCGAATGATTTGGATACTCAGTGACAATAAAATACCGAGAGGGTGTTAAATTCGGTAATAACCAAATTTCTAATTCAGGTATTCTAAAAAAAGCAGCGATAACAATCGATAAACAAATAACAAAATATAAACATTTGTGTTTGAAAAAAGAAAGAACATAACTTTCGATCTTCATAAAACCAAACTAAATTCTACTTCATCCTCAGAAGAAAGCCCAGAAAGTATTTCTAACTCATTTGAAAAATAAGGTTGATACTGAATGAAACGTTTTTCCACCTTTCCCCCGTTTTTTACATTCACAAAAAAACCATTCGTTTCATCACCATGAAGGGAAGAAGCAGGAATCAAAATTTTTTCTGTCACCTCATTTAGTTTCACTTGTGAAAGCCCGAACATACCAGGAATAATCATTTTATGATTTGGTTCCAAACGAACCTTAATGCCGATACTATGGGACCTTGAATCCAAAAAACCTCCCACACGGTCCACCTTACCTTTGATTGATGGTAAATTTGTTTGAGAAGGTAAAAAAAGAACGGATTTCCCTGGGGAAAAATAAATCAAATCAGATTCTGCAATTTGAAAACCGACTGAAAGTTCTCCCTTTTCAATTAAAGTCATCACCGGAATTTGGTTTGTTAACTCCCCTTCTTTAGCCAGAATTTTTAATATCTTGCCAGGTTTAGGGGCTCGCAAACGAGTTTCAGCTAATAATTGTTCGTTTGATTTAATTTGATTTTGAATGATTTTTAAATGCGCCAAACTCAATTCATACTCGGCCCTTTCGATAGAGGTATTTTTTTCTTTCCAGGTTTTTAACTTTTCTTCAAAACGAATCTCTTCAGATTCCAATCCTAAGTGTATCCCAGAGAGAAGGTTTTCTCGATCTCGTAATAAATTTTTATATTGAGTTTGTTTGGATTCCTCCTCTTGTTTTATTTTCTCCAACTCGGAGAGAGATACAAAACCTTGTTTCCAAAGGATTAGTTTTTTCTCTTTTGTATCTCGAACTAGTGTCCATTCTTTTTCAGCAAGTTCAATCCATTCTGTTTTTTTATCGATTTCTCTTAGTTTCGTTTCTACTTGTTTCTCTGCCTGTTTCCATTTTTCGAAAGCAATTGCCACTTGAGATTTGGCGATGCCAGCAGATAAAACTAATCTTTCTCCCTCCAATCGAATCAATTCATCATCTATCTCTAAAAGAATTTGACCTTCCTTGACAAAGTCTCCCTCCTCTATGAATATCTTTTTGACTCTTCCATTTTGTTTGTTATGCAATTGGATCTCTTTCGTTGGCTCCACTACAGATGGGTATTCCAAAACTTTATTTTCTTCTAAAATTCTAGGTTTTCTAAACACCAAACTTTGTTTTGGTGACTCCATAGCAGAAATTTCATTTGTTTTTCCCAGTTGGTTCGGGAAATATAAAAATGAAGCCAAAAAGGGAAACCGACCCCGAATCGCCGGTGTCGAGAGATGCGTATACAGCACTGACAAAACAAAAAACAAAATCCCGAAGAAACATATTTTACGAATCCAAACTTTTAGGATATATCCAAGATTCCCTTTCATACATTTGCCAAAGCCAATACAAAAAAGACAAATAAGATTGGATTCACATAACCCAAACTATGAGAAAGGAAGGATACAAATTGATCCCTGGAAACAAACAACCGTTTGTACAGTTCTCCGTTATTGATAAGAAAAAACAAAAACAACGTTGTCCAAAACACCAGAACCAAAGTGGAATAAAAATTGGAGGCAAAAAAAAGACCCAAAACCTGGTTTCCTAAAAACAAGATACAAACAAAGAAAAAAAATTGATGAATCAGACTTCCAATAAACTTTCCTAAATTTTTCTGAAATGTTTCCTTGGGTCGTTTTAACAAAGAAAAAAGAAAGTTCATCGAAACGGAAAGAAACAAATACAAAAGAGCGACCAAAAGGACACTGACAATTTGAAATGGATACAAACTCCAAAGAGAAACTTGTTTCCCAGCGTTTATCGCATCCATTTCTAAATTGCGATTATTACTCATAAACTCATCCCAATTCCAGAAACAATGAAAACCGTAGAGCAAAAGATATAGACTTAGAAAGAAAAAAGGAGAATGATAGATTTTTATCAATCTAGCTTTTAACATTCCCAAGAGAAACACTTGGTATTTTTTAATCTGAATTCCCAATAGAGATATTTTCATTTTTCCCCCAATTCCTTTTCTAATCTATCTAGATGGGTTTGGAATTGTTTCCATTGGGCCCAAAAAAGTTTCTTTTGTTTTATCGGATCTTTTGTATTCTTTAACTTCAAATACAACAAACAGGCTTCAGGTGATATGGGCAGTAACTCAATTAATTTTGATTCGTCTTCAGAAGAAATAGTGACAGGCAATTTCGATACAAGCACAGCCTTAAAGTATAACAATACCAATTCGGGCGGTTTCTGAGAAACTTCTATCCAATGAATAAAGAACTCTTTCCAATCTCCCAAATAAAACAAAGATTTACTGTAAAGAAGGTCTTCTGCGGGCAATAATTTTTCTTCTTTCTTTTTCTCCTTCAACACAGAACTTACTACAGTTAGATGACCGGAATGGTATGCTTCAGAGAGAACTTTTAATTCATTCGAATCAGAAAGAGTCGCCTGTGAACAACGAACAAAACTTAAAATGGCAAACAAAATAAATACATTTTTCATAAAGAAACTCCTAGAGTTTTTGGATAGAATCAAGAAATGGGAATGGATCTTTTTTATCCCAATTCCAATCGAATCGATTGATTTCTTTTTTAGAAAAATCAATCCAGAGCACTCGTATCGAGTTTAGATTTGGTTTGAGTGGATACACAAACCGTAGTACAAAAACTTCTGTCGCTTCAACTTGGCCTGCTTGTTCTTTCCAAATTAAAATCCGGGAACTATTTTTATTTGGTAAATGTTTTAATTGATTTTGAAATTCCTCCAAACGATCATTGGGAAGAGAGGAACTCACCTCCTCCCAAATTTTATCCCCAACCACCACGGAGTAACCTAACTCTTCTAATTCTTCCTGTATCTGAAAACTAACTTCTTTTTCTTCTGAATAACTGTCGTAAAAACAAGGGGATATAGAATGAACAAATAAAATCTTCTTACCATTCGGAATGGGATATGTTTGTTTTCGAAAAGACTTTGAAGTCCCAACACAAGATAAAAACACAAAGCTACTTACGAAAAACAAATACTTCATTTTGCTTCCACCTGAATGACAAAACCAACTTTCATCTTTTTCCCAGAAATGGATTTTGCATCTGGATCCAAACGGAACTCATAATAAGGATAAAAGTTTGGCGCAAAAGTAGAAGAAGATAAATTAAAATCTCCTCCTGTTGAAATGTTTCCAAACAAAGTTCCATTACAACTTGCTTCACTTTCTGCAAAGGAATAAGTTAATTGTTTACAACCAAAAGGAGATTCTGTTTGGCAATGAGACCAAACCCAAGTCGATAAACGAATGTTTGTTGATGGTGGGGAAATTTTTGATAACCGAGTGGCTCCAATGACTGAAGTTGTGTCCATATACTGGTTAAAAAAAATCCGAAAATTATCAGTATTTACATCGGCGCAGTCCAAACTTGTCCCTGGCCCACCAAAGCCCGTATCTCCTCCACGAAAATGATAAAAATTTGGACTAAGGATGGGCATTCCTTGGCTCCAAAAACAAAATCCTGAATCCCAACGAGCCCCTAGCTCCGATCCTAATTCTTGAATCCCCAAACCGCAGTTTTGTGATTCCAAACCAAAACCCACAACTTCTGGATCACTCAAATCAGCTCCAACAAAAAAATCGGATTGCACTACTTCCGATAATTCTGCTCCATCCAATGAATGTAATCCGGCTGGAAATAAAATACGGTACCTAGTTTCCGGTAAAAAATTAAGATCAGGTAAAACTGTCAGTAAGTTAGGACTTTCCCATTCCAATCGATAAGAGGCTACTGGTTCGATCCGAAGGCCAAGGCCCACTTCCGTTTGGTTCATTGGTTTTGAGAATTCAATTCGGATGGGTGGAGGACCAGGGATTCCGGAACAAACAATACCATCTTCACCTAACAAAATATTAGTGACAATTCCCCCAGACAGACATTCCGTTTCTGTTCCCGTTGAAACCAAAATTGAATTTATGGTCGGAGAACCAGGACTTTCTTTTTCACCCACATGAAAGGGAATGGTATACACACGATCCAAATCCTCTCCCGTTTTATCTTCGCATTGTTTGGTGAGACGAATCACATAACCACCAGATGGCAAATCCATTTTAGGATAATATTTGAGAGTGAGCTCCGTTGTTTCAAAACTTCCTCGAACGGGTGGGTCCAATGAAAAAGCCGATACGCAGGACTGGATGGACATGGCTTTACTAAATACAAAGGAGATATTTGTTTTTGGATCAACATTGTTGGCATCGGAGGTCGGAGAAAAAACAAGGACTTTGGGGGCATCACTAGAATTCAAAACCCCAATCCAATCATCAAATGAACCCAACTTGGACGAACATTGGAATAATACAGGCACTAATAAAAAAAATAAATTCCATCTAACGAGTTTCATACGGATCCTCCATTAAAAACGGGTAAGGTTTCTTTTGGATTGGTTCGTTTATTTTTTCGTCCTGAGGTATTTCTTTCCAATCATCTAAAACTTTGGAGAGATCGCTCGGAATGCGTTTTGACTCTACTAGGTAATACCGATTGTCAAAAGGATTTTCTCCAAGTAACAGAACAAGTTCCAAGGCTGTGGATATGTATTGAAAATAAGGCTCTAATACAGATTCTAAACTAACAAATACTTCTTCTTCTGATTTTAAGTATTCAATTTCTGAGATCAGTCCAAACTTTCTTTCTTCTCTTTTCGCTTTCTGTTGGTTTAAATTGGATTTTGTATTTTCTAAATAGAGATTATACTTTTGGTACAATTCATTTAGTTTAATTTCAATCGATTGGACTTGGTTTAAAAAACCGATCTCCGATTGTTTCCAATCCGCTTTGGCTTGTAACAAACTCATTTTTGAATCAAAGATCTTTTTATTTCGACCGAAATCATCGAACAAACCAATCGACCCACTTTGAAAGGAATTTTCCCCAGGTCCGACGGGCTGCGGTCCATACCCAGGAATTCTTTGGATCCCGTTTCCCTCCGACTGGATTCCATTTTGTGTATTAGTTTGAAAACTGGTTCCACCTAAATTGGCTTGGACTCCCACACTCAGTCCATAAATTTCATTCTGAAGAGGGAAACCTGCATTTCCATTTTTTCCAACATATCCACCTAATACTAGTTTTGGTTTCCAATCATTCTCCAAACTGTCTTCTTCTAGTTCTGTTAACTCAATTTGTAGTCTCAGTTTTTTCCGAAGTGGGTGATTTTCATTGGGAGCCATTAAATTGGAACTTGGATCAAACAATCGGATACGTTCCGTAAATCCTCCTGCTAAGGTAATACGAACATTAGGATCAAGCGACATTGCCTGTTGTAATTCTAGGACTGCCAATTTTTTGTTTGTATTGGAGTGAATCTGTTTAGATTGAAATTCAACTTCCCAAACTTTTCGCCATTCAGATTCTCCGTTTGAAGATAACCCAAGTTCCAATTCTTTTTTTCGTTTTTTTTGTTCTAGTTTGTAACGGTCCGACCTAAGTTGATAGATCAAATCAACTAACATTCGTTTTTGGAAGGAAAGATAGGAAAGGGAAATTGATTTAAATATTTTTTCTCGAAGGAGTTTTTTCTCTTCCGAATGAATGAGTCTCCGAATTTCTAATTTTTGTTTTTCTCTTTCAGTTTCTCCTCCATCATACAATAGTTGTTGGATTTGCAAACGAACATCGCGGTATTCCTGATCGATCTGTTCTGGATTTTTTGAGAAAATTCCAAAATAATGGACTCCTAATTTGGGAAGGTATTGTTTCCATTTTTCTCGAGTTAGGATCGGAAATATTTCAGAACGAACCTGCTCCAAACCTAAACTTCCATTCCGTTCCATCCCAATCCAAACACAATCTTCCCAGAACAAATTGTCCTCTGCCATCAAGGGATAAAAAAGAAATCCCAGAAAAAAACATATGGAAAAAAACTAAGACCACATATCAGAAGATAGGTGGTAAATTTATAAATTGGTCCTAACAAACCGTTATTGTAGGGGAATTTTTGATTTTTTTTTTAGTTTTTTTAGCTTGTAAGAGGAGTGAGTTCTACTATAAAAGTGGCATGATTCGATTCACTGTGTCCATTTTGTTTCTTTTTTTGACCACAACCCTCGCAGCAGAGGAAGTGGGGATTATTAGTTTCATTCAAGGAACAAACTACGTTTCAGGACCACGTTTCAAAAAGGCGAAAGAGCCGGTAAAGTTAGGTAGTATCCTAAAAAAAGGGGATACAATCACAACAGAAAACGGAACTTGCGAGATCCAATTGGCAACGCAAGCAACAGTTCGTTTGTCAAAATATTCATCTGTCCTAATCGAAGACCTTCTCAATCCAAAATCCAAATCCACTACCCTAAAACTTGTGGGCGGAAAATTATTTGTCAAAGCGCACAAACCAGGGCCTGGAGTTCCAAGCCAAAACCAACTCAGCGTAGTGAATCCTAGTTTTGTGGCGGGAGTGAGAGGAACAGAATTTTTGGCAGCAACTCCAGACACCGGTGGGGTAAACGAAGACCTAACCGAAGTGGAAACGGGAGTTTATGTCAACGAAGGGACTGTGGCAGTCAGTCCGGATAAAAAAGGAAAACAAACCCTCATTGCCGAAAACGAAGAAATAGTAGTCTCAGGCAAAGGGTTAAAAAAACAAATTTTAGATGAATTTGTGAAAGATAAAATGCGCATTTTTGAAGAGTTCAAAGCCATCAAAGAAGAAAACTACCAACGAATCAAAGAACAATACGAAAAGAACGACCAACTTATGAATGAATACAAAGGCCAAGGCAGCGGAGACGAATAATGAAACATTTTTTAATCCTTTCTTCAATTATATCTCTTTCGCTGTTTTCTTCGGATAAAGTCGGGAGATTGCCTGTTTATAGAATTGCAGTGGAAGCTACTTCTTCATCTAAAGAAGCCATCACTATACGTGATTTTATCAGAGAAAAAATCCAATCCACAGGGCGAGGATTGGTCACACCAACTTTGAAAGAATCCGAGCTTGGCGTTTGGGAATTTGACAAAGAGGGAAATCCATCGGAAAAAACGATTATCAGCTTGGAACGACTCACAAGTACAGATAAACTTCTACTCGTTTCTACAGAAGATGGACAAGCAGTGATTTCTTTTGTGGATGTTTTACATAAAAAAGTAGAGTACAGAACTTCACTACCCGATAGTCTTTCCAAAACTTTGGTCTCCGACTTCCTCGGATTTTTAGATAAAAAAAATATCTACTTAGCCTTATCAGAAACAGGATCTGGTTCTCCGAATGCTCAACTCAGAATCAATTCGTTAAAATCGACTTATATAGCAGGAGAACCCATTCGTTTTGAAATTGAATCAGCTGAAGATAATTATGTATATGTTGTCCTAATTCCTGAGAACCAAAAGGGAGAACCAGTCCTTCTTTTTCCCAACCAATTCCAAAATGATAATTTCATTCGTAAGGGAGATCGGGTAACCATCCCTGATAAACGAATTTCGTTTAAAGCCTCCTCAACTCCTTCAAAAGATAGAATCCGAGCCTTTGCGTCTAGGGAAGAATGGAAAGAATTCCAACTCAGAGGCAAAAAAGAAGATTCTTTTTATCGGCTCTTACCTCCTGCCGTCACAGGAACCAAAGCGAGCATCAAACCAATGGTAGCCTCCAATACGCTCACTGCATCGATTGAGCAAAGTCCAGTAATGGAGTGGGAATACCAAATCCTTTCTCGATAAATTCTTGCAAAATCTTCTCATATCTTTTAAATCATGGGTATGAGAAGTCTGATCATTCAATCCATCACCCTAATGGCACTTAGTGCACTCGTCTCTTGTTCGATGTTTCAAAAAGATGATAAAAAAGACGAAACTGTCCTCGGGGCTCTACTACTTTCTGTTTGGAGTTACAACCAATCAGCCGGTTGCTCCGGACCTAAGTCAGGGTTTACGATTTGTATTCCCAAAGGAATAGCGGAATAAACCATGAAAAAGATCCTCTACATCTTAATTTTTTTTGGGCTAAGCTTTCAACTTTCCGACTTTAACAAACTGACTCGTTTGGATCGAAAAGAACAATTGACCCATCTTTTTAGCCAAGCAATCCAACTAGGTGTCGGCTCAGAAAAACTTTGGTCAGCAACAAGTGCCGACAGTTGGGGTTTTGTTCGCCAATCGGCAACCTGGGCCCGAGGGAATTCGGGAATCATTGATTCTCTCATCCTTGCTCTAAAAAATGCAGGTTACTTCAATAATTCTGCTCCGCGTAATGATGTCTTAAACAACGTCAACTTAAGCGGATTTGGTTCCGCCACTTTGACGATCAAAATCAGCCAAACTATTTCTGGAATAGCTTCCACTGCATTTACGGGAACCAAAACATTTAATCATTTTTTTGAAATCAAAAAGACTGGCGCGTCTACCCCCTCCTTACAGTTGTTCTTTGATGATCCGGAAACTACCTTAGGAAATGACGGTGCTTTAATTTATTACCGCTTGGTTGATTTCGGTAATCCTCAATTTGCTACAGTTGGAGATGTAATTACAGAAAGTTATACTGGAAATGAATCTATTTACGGAACAAAACTCCAAACATATACCTGGAGAAATGGTCCAGAAAATGCGGCCTGGATCAGTAAAGTAGGCAGAGTCATTCTAACAGAAGTGGATTCGGGAAAACAACTTTGTTTTCGATCTACTGTCAAAATGAATTTTTCCAAATTGGAAGCACTTAACCCAGCCATCGTGACTTTAAAAAATGCATGTACGACAACTCAAGGCGCTGGAGATAGTGTTTATTATGTGTTAGCTTATATGCAAAAATTTGATTCGCCATTTTTAACAACAGCAAAAGCAACCATCACGAAAACAACAGCAAAACCCACAACTATTTGTGCCATTCCCGAAACACCGTCAACCCCTGGAGTTCGTTTATCTTATGGCATTTTTGATATCAATGGTTATGTAACAGACCAATTGTTAGCAAATCAAGTCCCAGTAGGATATCCAAGTCCCACTCAAGGTGGTGCTGATTTTATGTCTGTGGATGAAGCGTTTACAAGAACATTTGTCCCAGCAGGTGCCCTAAGTGGCCAAGTCAATGTCCAAACTTATGAAGTTTCCGATAAAACCTTTTTGGATTCTATTGATTCTGCAGCAGGGAACCTAGTTTTCAAAACCGTTCCTTAATCAAAGCAACTGTCTATAAATTGCGTTGGAGAGAATCGACCCTGTGAGGCCGATCATCTCCAACCTGACATAGGAATCCTTTTCTTGAAATCGATATTCGGCAAAACTTGTATCCGGATTCACTTGTAAAACTTCCCCAGCTTGGCCGATAAAACGGATTTCGAGATAACGTTCGTTAGAATTCAATTGGATAG
The DNA here is from genome assembly GCF_004770145.1 of Leptospira bourretii. Lineage (NCBI taxonomy): Bacteria > Pseudomonadati > Spirochaetota > Leptospiria > Leptospirales > Leptospiraceae > Leptospira > Leptospira bourretii. Next base: position 110,324 of record NZ_RQFW01000024.1, read on the forward strand.
TCTGATCCTTTGTCACTTGGATCTTAGGAACCTTTGGATCGTCCGCTCCATAAAAAAACTTTTTCACACAATAAAAAGAACCTGTTTGGAGTGCTGATAGAACGGATGACTGGTCTTTGGTTCCTTCTTCAGTTACAATATACCGAAGAAAACTTTCCCCTTTACGTCCTCTTTGGTTCCCCAAAGTTTGGATGGCATTCTTCCAACCAGGTTGGTCAAAACGTTTGATTGAGGTTTCAGGAAAATAATGCAGGTCATCACTTGCCATACAATGAACATTCCGTCCTTGGCTAAGCAAAGAATCTAAAATTTTAGGGTCATCTCCATAAGGAGAATAAACTTCCACAGCTTGAAAACCTCCCAAAGAAGAGATCTCCTCTCTGGAAAAGGAATCAAATAATTTAGGATGAGGAATGATCACATATCCACCTAACTTTTGCATACGGTCCATCACCCAATTGAGATTTTCTCTCGCTGCATAAATTGGGAAATAATCATAAAAAGATTTTTTGATACCAATAGCTAAAAGATGGCGTTTTTTTACATTCTGTCCCCATTCCAAGCCCCGAATGTATTCTGGATTTTCTGTCTCAGAAATTTGGCCATAATCTGTGATGGCAACATTTGAAAATCCTTCCCGTTTGTATTCTGAGATAATTTCAGAAACCGTATGCCTTTCTGGTGTGAACCAAACTTCATCGGAATGAGTATGTAAGGATATTTTTTCCTGACCTTCCCCATTCCAATTTTGGTATGGATTGACTAATTTGGATCCTTGGAAAGGTGAAGAAGGGAGAAGGATTGTTTTTCTAAGAAGTATAACAACTGCTAGTTGATAGAATAACAAAATCCCAAGTAAAGAGGCCAAAACAAGAACATAACGATACTTCCACAAAGAAGGTTTACTCGCCGTCTGCCTTTCGGTGTTGACGATGGGGCCTGGAACATTGAAAAGCATGATCCAACTGTATCGATCTTTTTTTCCAATTTGATTCCAGATTTGTTACAAAATGAATACAAAATTAGAAATCCAATTCCGCTTTGACAAAGAAGAGTGGGTTTTCTCTCGTGAGACTGTGAAATTCTTATCAGTCCACCGCACTTTCCTCATCCTTCTATTTGTCCTAACCGTATTCTTATTTTATGGGAATTCCTCTCCCTTGGTTGACCAAGACGAAGCAGCTTATGCAGGATTTTCTCGAACGATGGTGGAAAGTGGAGATTATCTCAGGATGGAATTTCCCTACTCTACTCCTCATAGAAAACCACCTCTACATTTTTGGACCTCCTCCTTTTTTTTCAAACTGTTAGGGGTTTCTGAATGGGTTTTACGTTTCTTTCCAGCTCTTTGTATTTTGGGAACAAGTTTGTTAACATATCATCTAACAAACACTATGTTTGGATCAAGGACTGCCTTATACGCCTTTAGTATACTAAGTTTTTCATTATACTTTCCATTGAACGGAAAGATTGCCTTGGTTGATTCTCTTTTAGTATTTTTTGGAATGTCTGGATTTGTATCTCTTTACCATTGGATCAAATCCAATAAAAAAAGATTCGTATTTTTGTTTTGGTTCAGTGTGAGTTTGGGACTTCTTGTCAAAGGGCCCCCCATTCTGATTTTTTTAGGTGGGACTTGCGCTCTCCTTTTGAGCTTCAATCAAATCCGGTCGAAGATTTGGAAACTCCATCCATTTTTATGGTTACCAGTTGCGACACTTCCGCTATTTTTATGGGGATATTTCTCTTGGCAAAAAGACAATGGAGCACTCATCCGATGGATGTTGGATTGGTATATTTTTCGTCGTGCGACTGATCCAGTATTTGGTCAATCAGGTCCACCGGGCACCTATTTGATGTTATTTGTGGTTACACTTTTCCCTTGGACAAGAATTTATCTTTCCTTTCTCTACGAAAATGGATGGAAACTATTTGCCTTACTCAAAACGAACGGATTAAAAATATTCAAAAATCTTTTTCCTTGGGAATGGAAAGAAATGGATTATACATTTACACCAAAACGTTTTTTACTCTTGGGACTTGTTTTTTCTTGGATATTTTATGAAGGTTTGGCAAGTAAACTCCCATCTTATCCACTATCCGCATATCCGATTCTTTCCATTCTACTGGGAGACCAACTTTCAAGAAAACACAACCAAATCTATATGTATCGGATCTACCTAACTGTAGCACTTGTAATGTTAACCATCATATCTTTTGTGATCTTACCTAAGTTTGCTGAAATCAGACAGGATACAAAAAATTTAGCCGGAATCATTAACGAATACGTCCCAAAAGAAAAAACATTAAATTCATTTGGAGCCCATGGAATTCCAAGTTTTGCATTTTACTACAATCGTCCCATCAAAGAAATCAGTTGGACAGAGGCCCAAACGACAAAGGGATATTTGATTGTTTCCGATTCTGATTATCAGCTTTGGAAAGGGATGGGAGTCCACTGGGAACCCGTGGGAGAAGTTTTCTCTGTTTATGCGTATGATCGAAACAAAAAACTAAATCTTAGGTTAGTCAAAACGACAGAACCTTAACTCAAAAATCGTTTTTTTATGTTTGGTGAGGGAACCATACAGGCATCAGCTTTGCCAAACCAAACATATCGTCGTTTGGCTATGAACTGATAAATAGGATTTCGAATCATTTTTGGGATGATCCAAAACCCAAACAAAATAAACCAAGGGAATTTTAGTTCCCGAACCAATTGCAAAATGGCATCGGATTCTAAATACAAAGTCCCCTCCTTCCAATACAAAATGCTATCAGGGAGTTTTGATGATTTTTCTTTTGAAAACAAGGAATGGTAAGTCTCTGAACCAATCGCAGAAAAGTATAAATTTTCTTTTTGGTTATTTTTTAAAAGGAACTGAACCGATCCCATACACAAATGACAAACCCCATCAAAGAAAACAATTTTACTTTTTTCCGGTGGCATCCTTTCCCTCTACTTCCAAACTGACGATGTACCAATCGAAATCGAGTCTAAATTCATAGAGGTCGTTATGTTTCCTGAATTTCATTCTGAAAATCTTCCTAAAAAAGAATCTGCCATTTTAGAAAAAATGGAGTCTAACAAAAGCTTCATTCAATCTTTATTACAAATAGATAAACCTACATTTCAAAACTTTGTAAAACCTTACCAAAGAATCCAAACAGAACTGGGGGATCTTGTGACAGAGATTTCACATCTCAACTCTGTGAAAAACAACGAAGAAAGCCAAACCATCTACAGCCGGCTATTACCCAAACTCAGCGAATACTATACAGACCTTGGACAAAACGAAGATATCTTTTCTACATTCTTAAAAATCCAATCAACAGAATCAGAATTGACAAAAGAAGCTAAAAAAGTATTAGAAAATGAAATCCGAGACTTTCGATTGTCCGGGGTGGGACTGGATACAAAAATAAAAGAAGAACTCAAACAACTTCTCATTCGATTGTCAGACCTTTCGAACCAATTTTCACAAAATGTTCTCAATGCCACCAATGCATTTTCTCTTAAACTTTCGGAAGAAGAAGTAAAAGGACTTCCCGAAAGTGAAAAATTATCAGCAAAACAAGAGGACGGAAGTTATTTATTTACCCTACACTTCCCATCTTACATTGCTTATATGACTTATGGAGAAAATCGAGAAATTAGAAAAAAACTATACGATGGTTATTGTACTCGTGCTCCAGAAAACGGAAAATTAATGGAAGAAATTTTGGAACTTAGAGAAAAGGAAGCGAAACTTCTTGGTTTTTCCACTTTTGCTCATTTGAGTTTGGCAACCAAAGTGGCGGATAACCCGGAACAAGTCATTGAATTCATAGACCATCTAGGAAAAAAAGCTAAACCTATCGCATTACAAGAACTAAACGAAATTAAAAATTTTGCTAAAAAGTTGGGACATACTGACTTAGAACCTTGGGATCTTACATACTATTCCGAAAAATTAAAAAAAGAATCCTTTTCTTATGATGAAGAAATTTATCGACCTTACCTTGAAAAAGAAACTGTGATCCAAGGAACCTTTTTATTTTTAGAAAAACTTTTAGGCATTCAATTCCAACAAGTGAACACATCCGTTTGGGAACCATCTGTCCTTTGTTATGACCTCATCGTGGAAGGAGAAACTAGATCACGTTTGTATTTGGATCTAGAAGTCCGAACAGAAAAAAAGGGCGGTGCTTGGATGCACAATTGGAAACCTCATTTCCAAGATGAAACAGGAAAAACAGAACTTCCCGTTGCCTTTGTTGTTGCGAGTTTTCCGAAAGCCACAAAGACGCAACCTTCGTTACTTCGGCCCAGTGATGTGGTGACTCTCTTCCATGAACTAGGCCATGCCCTCCACCACCTTCTTTCCCGTGTGAAGGAAGCTTTTGTGAGTGGAGTAAACGGAGTTGAATGGGATGCAGTAGAATTCCCTTCTCAATTTTTAGAGAACTTTGCTTATGAACCTAAAGTTTTGGAACTCTTTGCAAAACACTACGAAACAAAAGAACCAATTCCAAATTCATATATCGAAACTATGGTAAAAGCCAAAAACTTTATGTCGGCCATGGGGGTTGTCAGACAGTTGGAATTTGCAAAGTTTGATATGTTGATTCACATGGAAAAACCAACAGAAACCAGAGTTCAGGAAATTTTAGACCAAGTTCGAAAAGAATTCTCTGTCGTATTCCCTCCTGCTTATAATAAATTCCAAAATTCCTTTACCCATATCTTTGCTGGTGGCTATGCTGCGGGTTATTATTCTTACAAATGGGCAGAACTACTTTCTGCGAACGCCTACTATTCGTTTGTTGATAGAGGGGTCTTCGATTTAGACCATGCGGCGCATTTTAGAAAAACTGTCTTAGAAAAAGGTGGCTCAGGAAATGCAATGGATCTTTTTCGTGATTTTTACGGAAAAGATCCAGAGATTGATGCTTTACTTCGACTCAACGGAATTGCCGCTTAACTTCTGTATGGATTTTGTGATCACCTCTTTGGAATCGGTGGACTTGATTAGTTTTCGAGTCTTCCGATTCTTGTCCAAAACATAAATATAAGTGGAATGGTCAATACTTTGGCCATCTTCTGTTTTTTGCACATATGCGGCATATTGTTTTAAGATTTGGTTTGTTGTATCTGCAGAAAAAGAAAGTCCAACCGATTGAGGTAAATAAAACTGCACATACTTGGTAGTTGTCTCTGGAGAATCACGCACTGGATCTACTGAGATAAAAACCACTTTAAATTTTGTTTTTTCTTCTTCGGTAAGAGGTTCTACTGCGGCTTTAATTTTGGCCAATGTATTGGGACAAAAATCAGGACAATATGTGTACCCAAAAAATACAAGTAACACTGGTTCGGGGAAAGATCGAAACGAAACCAAATTTCCCGATTTATCTTTTGCATCGACATTCCCACCGATTGGGAGATCAGTAAATTCAAAAGCAGATCCGCAACCTACCAAAAAAAACCCAACAAACAAAACTAAGATAAACATTTTTTTCATAAAGAACGCTCTTCTACTATAACGACTCTTCTTTCTCCATTTGAAAACTCCAGTTCTAATTCCATTTTTTCCGAACGTTTTATTTTCTCATATAACATCAAATGTTTACCAGATCTCATCAATTGGATTGTCTGGTTTGTTTTTAAAAGGATAGGATATTCCAACTTACGCATCTTTGCCACTTGGGTTTGGTTGTCGATGGAGGTCTCATGGAATTCAACAATTTTGTAATCATTGCAGAGAATGTTTCGAATCTCCACATCCACCGCGAAAGGATTTCTAATTTCACCATACACGGCGGCAGTTTTTGCTACTTCTGGCGGTGGTGTCATCCAGAGTTGGATGGTCTCTGTCGGTTTGTGACAGAAAACAAACAAATTGACTTGAATTAGTAACAGAAATCCTGCATTTGTTATATTTAACTTTCGTAACAAGAGAACCTCGATGAGAATAATAATCAAATGGGTGATTGCCATCACTCTCATTCTATCTTCATTCCTCGTATCCACTTACAACTGGTCTATCAGTGAATACAATTATGATTCCTCTCGGAAATTCGAAAATTTTGACACCTTTTACCAAAACGAACTGCAGATCAGTGCCAAAGAAAATACAAGACCAAACAACGAAGAACTTCTAGTGCGAGTTTCAGAAGAAAAAACTCCTATTGCCATTGTCTATATTCATGGATTTGGTGCAAGCCGTGGGGAAGGAGAAGAAGTTACAAACAAACTTTCCGAATACTTCGGTGCCAATACCTATTACTTAAGATTACCTGGGCATGGAACAAATGCAGAAGACCACTTAAATACAAAATTTCAAACTTATCTCCAAGATGCCGAAGACAGTTTGATTTACGCAAGAGAGCTCGGACAAAAAACAGTTCTCATTGGAACCAGTATGGGAGGAAACATCGCATCGTATTTAGCAGCGAAACACCCTGAACTTGTGGATTCACTAGTACTTGCTTCTCCATTTTATGATTTTGATGATCCAACTGCACATATATTCAGATTTCATTGGGGAAAATCTTTTATCAATGCCATCAAAGGTGAGATGCGAATTTCCAAAACAGATCCGAAAGATGAATCAGCCAAATATTGGTATCTTGACCAATATTATGGAGCCATTCAAAATATCTTGGATTTAAAACGGTTTATGGATCATAACAATCCATATCCAAAAATTACAGCTCCCACCTTACTTATGTACTACTACAAATCAGAAAGTGAACATGATTTTGTTGCTTCCGTTCCGGCAATGTTACATGTTTATGATTTGATTCAATCGGGACAAAATCCAAACCCAAAAAATAAGCTGTTAAAAATTGAAAACGGTTCGCATGTTTTACTTTCAAAGTATGTAAAATCTGACAAAGAGTTAATTGAAAAGGAACTCATTCAATTCATTAAAGACAGTACGGGAGCGGAAGAAGCTCCAAAACTAAAGAAATCCAAACGATAACAAAATAGTTTCGTAAAGTTCATCAACGGATATTGGTTTAGATCGGACCAATATCCCTTCTGCATCCAATTCCTCCGAATCAAGTCCATCCATATTTCCTGTATATAAAACTGCAGAAAGTTTAGGATTTGTTTTTTTAATTTTACGGATGAGGCTTAGGCCATTCATTTCCCGCATTCGATAATCAGATAAAATAAAATCTGGAGCTTTATCTTTTAGTCCATCCAAAGCCATAGACGAACTTCGAAAAACTTTAGGAACAACTTGTTTCTGTGAAAGTACAAAACAAATTGCTTCACTTGCTGCCTCGTCATCTTCTACGATCCAAATTTCCTTTTTAGAAATCTCTGACCATACATCTTTTGGATTGTTTCCGTGGGAATGCGGTGGAGTCCCCAAAACAATTTGTCCTTCTTCCAAAGGAAGAAAAATATGAATGAGGACTGTCATTGGTTCAGGTTTTTCGATATAGAACTCACCACCCCAGTTTTTCACATAACGATTGATTAGGTGCATTCCTGCCCACTGGAATTCTTCATCACCAAAATTGACAAAATCAAGTGTATTCAGCCCAGAAAGACTGGGTAAGGAAAGGCCTGTAAATTCCATAGAAACTAATAGTTTGAATTCATCTGCTGAGGATGTTTGGATCCTAACAAGCCCTCTTTTTCGATCATCCCAAACAAGGAGTCCACCCGAAGTCAATTCACAAAGAATTTTAGAAAACCGAACTGCATCTAATTTAGTATACAAAGGAGATTTGTAAAAATCAAATTGGGCTTCCACATTTTTTGGCAATCCAGCATTCACCAAAGGGATGGATGATTCTACTACGGATGAAATTTCTATTTTTGTCGCAGAGTTCTCATCTTTTACTTTAGAGTATTTAATAATCCTGTGGATCATTGAACGCGCGTTATCTGCGCCCATTCTGATTTTTTCCAGATATTCCAAAATTCGACTTTGATCAAATTTTCCTGATTGAATTTGTTCTTCCCCTAACTGAGAAAAAACATGGATGGGTTGGAGGTAATTATTTAAGTCATGGGCAATGTTTGTTGCCAAACTTCCAATGGTCTCCATTTTTTGAGAATGTAACTGATAAGATTCAAGTTGTTTTTTTTCAGTCACATCATCCAAAAATACATAATAAAAATCAGGCTTGCCTTGTGAGTTACGAAAGGCACTAATTCGCCGATAAACACTGATTCGGCGTCCGTCTTTTCTAGTTAACCTTGACTCTTCGGCCCCTTCTTTAAAAAAACCAAAGTATTCCATCTCTTCTTCGGAAATAGGTTCCCCTTTGATTCGTTTGATATTCAAATCTGTTAAATTTTGAAAACTATAACCGGTGATTTCTGTAAACCTTGGATTGATGCGGAAGTATCCACCTTCCCAATCTTGTAAGGCCATTCCGACCGATGCATTTTCAAATAGGCCAAGAAAAAATTGAATTTGCTCTACAATATTGATTTCATTTGTTTTTTCATTGGTCACATCACGAACAAAAACAATTTGTAAATCTGAATCCATATTCGGAATGTTTACTTTTCTCTTTTCAAATTGAAACCACCGAACAAGAACTTCATTCGGCATAAGGAAACGGTAATCTCCTGTGATGGTGTCCCGATCATAATGTTTGTTTTGAGATAAAAAGTGGTCTTTAAAGTTTGTTTTGTCTTCTTCGGCAACCCATAACAATAAATCCGACTCCAGACAGTCCTCTCCTGACTTATCACAACCCAAATTGTTTTTAAAAAAATCGTTTGAAAATAAAATCTGACCAGTTTTTGGATCTGTTAAGTAGACCCCACCGGAAAATAGATTGGGCAAGACCTTAAAGAATTCTATCATTCCGCTTGCTTCTAGATTCGTTTGCATAACTCTTGCCTTAAGAGGGAAATATGCCATCCAATCCGTTTTCTTTTCAAGCACCTATTGCTTTTTTTAATTTGGGACCATGGGAGATTGCACTCATCGTCTTCTTAGCGTTACTTTTTTTTGGCGGAAAACGACTCCCGAGCCTTGCCAAAGATTTGGGTTCTGGAATCAAAGAATTTCGGAAATCCTTAACAGGCCAGGAAGACGAGCCATCTCAAACTAGTTTTCCACAAGAAGAACCAAAGTCAGCCTCCACAAGCGCTTCCAAATCCGGAAAAAAGAAAAAAGCATAAGAAGAAACCTTGGCCGGGAAAAAAAGAACCGCACTGCCACTGCCGGAGGATTCCGAAACCAGGGAAAAATACATGTCCCTGGGGGATCATTTAGAAGAACTCCGTCAAAGACTCATTTATTCCATTTTAGTGGTCTCTGCCTTTATGGTAGGAACATTGTATTTTGGAAGTGAGATCCATACCTTTCTCATCCAACCCTATAAATCGGTCCTCGGCCCCGATGCCCATTTTTTTCAGATCCAGCTTATGGCTCCGTTTCTGATTTATCTCAAAACTTCGTTTATCTTATCGGTTCTTGTTTCTTTGCCATTTCTCTTATACATCCTTTGGGGATTCATCGCACCTGCCGTGGACCCAAGGACTGAAAAATGGGGAAAGTTCATCATCCTTTTTTCCACCTTACTCTTTTGGTCGGGGCTTGCCCTTTGTTGGTTTACTGTCTTTGAAAACTTCCTTCGGGTTTTCCTAGTGGTGCTCAGACCCGATGGAGTGGATCCTTATTTACCGATTGACGAATACTACGATTTGTTTTTTAATTTGCACCTAGTGTTTGGTGCTTCCTTCCAATTGCCCATCGTCCTCATCCTACTAGGTAGGATTGGAATCCTTTCTTCTAGGTTTTTGATTTCTAGATGGAGAGAGGCAGTTCTCATCATTGCGGTTGTGTCTGCCGTTTTATCTCCAGGCCCCGATGTTTTTTCTATGTTAATGTTACTGGTTCCTCTTAGTTTTCTATTCTTTCTTTCAGCCATCATTATGAAAGTATTGGAAACAACAGATCGCAAATGAGTTTTCGAGTTAAACTTCCCGTACTATTAGGGATCATCAGTTTTCTTTTTTTTATCATTCATTTTTTATTTGCAGAATTTACATTCACCCATTGGCAAAATCCCAAAGGTGAAAATGCACTTAACTTTAATTTGGTTGGTGTTTATTCTTCTTTTGTTTTCTCTTTGTCCATTGGTTTTTTAACGTATTATTTTCTTGGATTTTTATATCAGTATATTTTGCATTTAATTGCCCACATCCAAGATGACGAACTTCCCAAAGACATCCGGAATTTAAAAAAAGACACTGAAGAATATAAAATATATAAATCTGTTCGTTTCACACTCCTCCAAGGAGATGAAAGTTTAGGGGAAGAACAATTCGAAAACAAGTTTGATTGGAAAACCAACCAAGCCGCTTCAGTGAACAAACAAATCCCTGACATTCAGATTCCAAAAATTCACGGTTTTGATGTTTCCGTTTTTCCATCTGTCATGCGTTATGCGGGAGCAGATTACATTCGGATTGTCAGAGCAAAAGATGGAATTTTTGGGATCCTCGCGGGGCATTTGGAACCAGGGATCCTAGAATCCTCTGAAAAAGTTTTTATTCATGGAATCATCTCTTCTTTTGGTGATGGAATTTTTTCAACAGAAGAAATTTTGGAAAAACTAAAACTGGCACTCCACCAGTTTACTTTTTTAAAATTAAAAATCTCAGCTTTTGTGATACCAAACCGAGAAGATAAAATGTCTTTTCTGCATTATATGGACATGCCTATCTTTCAATTCTCTGACCACGGAATCCAAGTGATTGAAGGAAGTGGAGATGACCATTGGTATCCCAATCACAAACATCCGCTTTCCATTGCAGATGGGATTGAAATTGGAGATTATTTGGTTTGGGCGAGTGACAGAACTCTAACACAGTTTGGGCTCACCTCCTTTGAAATTATGGAAGAGTTTGTGGATTATCTTTTGGATTTAAAACCAAGTTCATCCAGACAGATGTTACTGGCCATTGCCAAAAAGATGAGCGCTTTAGGTGCGGAACGAAATCTCACAAATCCGATGGAAAAACTTTCGATTTTAGTGGTTCGGCGAAACAAGTAAACGAATCGTATGGCGAAGTAAATCCAACTTCCCCCAGTCGCCATGACCGGGAACCACAACTTCCGCATCTGGATAACGAGAAAGAATCCTTTTCACAGAATTTGGCCATTCATTTAAATCGGCTTCCTTTACATTCCCCAAGTTTTCTGCATCCAAAGCCTTCACCAAACAACCCCCAAAGAGGATATGAGTTTGGGCAAGCCATACCACAATATTGTCAGCGGAATGTCCATGCCCTGGAAAAAAAACTTCTATTGATTCATTTCCCAGAGCAAACCTTGTTTGGATGTCAAGGATAGGATTTGTTTTTCCAAATCCTCTTTCCTTTGCGAGTTTCGCTGTTAAGGAAGTGCTATAGACTGGGATGTTTCGTTTTTGGAAGAGAGGAACCCCCGCCATACGGTCGTCATGTGCATGAGTCACAATTAAAAACAAAATTTCTTTTTGGAACTTAGTTTGGATCTCAGAAAATAATTCTTCTGTTTGTGATTCCGTCCAAGGTGTGTCAATGACAACAGCTCCTTTGTTTAAAAGAATCACAAGGCCATTGGCCGAAAAGACCTGACCTTGGAACTCTCCAAAACTGCGGTGGATCCAAACAGTTTCTTTGATTTTTTGCCACTCTAAATGCGAGGAAGACACACTAGAATCTAGGATTTGAGTTTGGTCCTTTGCCGTGGCATTTGGTTCTGTGACTTTTCCAAGTTGGCACTGAGAAAAAGAGAACCCTAAACAAAAATGTAAAACAATCATTTGGAATCGAATTTTAGATGGCAGAGAGAATCTGTGGAATCTGTTTTGGATTGAATCGGAATCTAACATACGTTACTCCTTAAAAAGAAAAACCTATCGTTACGATAGGTTTTTTATCATTTCTCAAGATCCAAAATTTTAGATTTCGAATCCAGAGTTTGTTTTTGGAACTCTAAGCGATTTTTTCGATATCACCTTTGAGGATGGTAATCGGAGCTTCTTTTTTCAGAACTGTTTCATCAGTCACAACTACTTCCAATACATCCTTACGTGAAGGAATTTGGAACATGAGCTCCATCATGATCTCTTCAACGATGGCACGAAGTCCACGAGCACCACTTTCTCGTTTGATAGCGGTCTGAGCAATGGCCTCAATCGCCGATTCAGTGAACTTAAGTTTTACATTCTCAATATCGAACATCTTTTGGTATTGTTTGAGAAGGGAATTTTTTGGTTCCGTAAAAATGGATTTGAGACTTTCTATGGTGAGTTCATCCAGAGTGGCAATGATCGGAAGTCTTCCAATAAATTCTGGGATCAGACCAAACTTCATTAGGTCATCAGGAATCACATGATGAACCACAGATTCCCCTTCTTCGATTTTACGGCCTTTGTCATTTACGATTTCGTTGGAATGGAATCCGATTGATTTGACACCAACTCGTTGTTTGATGATATCACTCAGACCCACAAACGCTCCCCCACAAATAAAGAGAATGTTTTTGGTTTCGACTGGAATGTATTCCTGGTGTGGGTGTTTACGGCCGCCTTGTGGTGGCACATTGGCAACAGTTCCCTCAATGATTTTAAGAAGAGCTTGTTGTACACCTTCTCCACTCACATCACGAGTGATGGATGCGGAATCAGACTTACGAGAAATTTTATCAATTTCGTCAATGTAGATGATTCCCATCTCAGCACGTTTGACATCATTGTCTGCATTTTGAATGAGTTTCAGGATGATGTTTTCCACATCTTCTCCCACATATCCTGCTTCTGTAAGTGCCGTTGCATCCACGATAGCAAATGGAACTTTTAAGATACGAGCAAGAGTTTGGGCAAGAAGAGTTTTTCCAGAACCAGTAGGACCGATGAGCATGATATTGGATTTTTCCAATTCCACATCTCCCGCCTTACGTTCGTTATGAAAGATTCTTTTGTAGTGATTGTAAACGGCAACTGACAAAGCTTTTTTGGCTTGTTCTTGGCCAATCACATACTGGTCTAAGATTTTTTTGATTTCGGTTGGTTTCGGAATGTCACCGACAATGGCAGTTTTTTCACCACCTTGCGGTTCTTCTGCGATGATTTCATTACATAAAGAAATGCACTCATCACAGATATAAACACCAGGACCAGCGACAAGCCTTCTTACTTCGTCTTGGGCCTTTCCGCAGAAAGAACAATGTAATTTTTCTCTGGAATTACCCGTTTGGCTTGGACGTTTGGTCATGATGTGAGCCCCTCTTTTAAGCTTGTGGCATCTGTTTGCGTTCTTGGATGACGTTGTCGATGATGCCGTATTCTTTGGCTTCGTCGGCGCTCATAAAGAAATTTCTCTCTGTGTCTTTTCGGACTTGGTCAGAAGATTTTCCTGTATGTCTTCCATAAAGATCGATGAGTTTGTCTTTGATCTTTATGATTTCTTTTGCTGAAATTTCGATATCGGATGCTTGTCCGCCTGCTCCACCATAAGGTTGGTGTAACATAATTCTAGAATTGGGAAGTGCCGAACGTTTTCCTTTGGCCCCACCTGCAAGGAGGAGTGCTGCCATAGAGGAAGCCTGTCCAATACAAAGAGTTCTTACCTCAGGTTTGATGAGTTGCATGGTATCGTAAATCGCAAGGCCAGAACTCACATACCCACCAGGGCTATTGATGTAGAGATAAATGTCGCGGTCAGGGTTCTCAGCCTCCAAAAACAAAAGCTGTGCCGAAATCACATTGGCATAGGTTTCGTCGATGGCAGATCCAAGAAAAATGATCCGGTCTTTCAAAAGCCGTGAAAAAATATCATATTGGCGTTCGCCACGGCTTGTTTGTTCGATGACATAAGGCATGAGTGTAGACATAGTTTACTCTTCTTTCCCGCTAAGAATTTTCTCAGCTTCTTCCGTTGAAATAGTCTTAGGCGACTTCTTTTCTACCTCAGCGTATACAAACTCGTCGATTTTATCAAACAGGAATTTGTCACGGTAGTAGGTTTCCGCCTTTTGTTTTTGGACTTCTTTTTTAAGGGTTTCGGCAGGAATTCCTTGTGTAACCGCTTCTTTTTCGTATCCCGCTTCTACTTCTTCGTCAGAAATCTGGATTTTGTGGTCTTCCGCGATTTTCTGCTTCAAAATATAGGTTTGGATGCGTTTTTCAGCTGCTTTTGAGAAAGATTCGCGAACTTCTTTTTCTTCCTTGTTCAATCGTTTTGCGTAGTCAGCAAGCGAAGATACAGGAAGGCCAAATTCACGCATAAAGTTTTGGAAAACGGTTTCTGTTTCTTCGTAAATTAAAGATTCAGGAATGATAAATTTGGATTCTTTGATGATTTCGTTATACGCATCATCAGTGGCACGTTTAGTGAGTGCGTTACCAAAAATTTCAACGAGTTGTTTTTTGGTTTTTTCTTTTAACTCTTGTAAGTTGGCTGAACCATCAACTTCGGATGCAAAGTCATCATTGATCTCTGGATAAGTGACTTTGTAAATCGCAGAAACAGTTACTGTATAAACAATGGTTTTTCCCGCAGATTCAGGAGATTGTGGGTAAGAGTCAGGATATGTGAATGAAAACTCTTTTGTTTCGTTTAATTTCATTCCAAGGAGGTTTGTTTCAAAACCAGGAGGGTTTTGGGGAGCACCCATTTGGAATTTTCCGACTTGGCCTTGTTCTGGGTATTCTTTGTCTGATTCTTTAAACTTATAATTAATTTCTAAAAGGTCAGCGGATTCCACTGGTTCGCCCTCTTCCTTCAAAGAGTTACGAGCCATATTTTTTTGGATCCCTTCCAATTCTTTTTGAATGTCCGCGTCAGAAATTTTAATTTCTTTGGGTTGGATTTTAATCTTCTTTAACTTTGGTAAGGTGACTTCTGGCTTGGTGTCGTAAGTTGCTTTGGCTTTGGCACCAGTATTTTTATCAAATGTTTCCATTTGGAATTGTGGCAGGCGAATTGGTTTGTGTTCCAATTTATCAAATAGGTCTGCCATTGCTTGGTTCAGCATAATGTTGGCTGCATCATCCATAACCGAATCACCAAGAACTTTTTCGACCATATTCAGTGGTGCTTTTCCGGGACGAAAACCGGGGATTTTTACTTTTTCAGATGCATTTTTGTAAGCCTTAGAGTAGGCAGTTCGGACTTCTTCAGCGCTAAATTGAATGCTTAAGTCACAGGTTGCGTTGTTATTTTTTTTTGCCGTAAATTCCATCGTATTATATCCAGTGTAAATAAAGAGAGTGTAGTGGAAAGAAAAAGAAGCGTACCTTCATTAGCGGGAAACGGGACTTGAACCCGCGACCCTCTCCTTGGCAAGGAGATGCTCTACCGCTGAGCTATTCCCGCAGAAGGTTTGTGAAACCATCATTTGGAATCTTAGCAAATCGGCAAGGAAAAAAGTCGAAAATTGCAAAGGAAAATTGGAGGTCATAAGGGATTCTCCCACCTCCAAACTAAACTTTTAGAGGCAAAACAAGAACCAACTAACTGTTATTTAGCGGGATGGCCAATTTTGTTCTGTCCAAGCTTGTTCCCAAAACATCCACTCATAATTACAACTTTGTTGGAAGGCAAGCACTGCCCTTTTTTTGGAATCCTCATCGGCAAGGTCGGCATACTTTTGCAATCGACTCAAAAGACCTGTCATATATTCATTGAACCCAGGATCGGAATACATGAGAAGCCAAGAAGCATAAGGATGGTCTTCTGGAATCTTTCCTTTTTCTTTGAGTAGATATTGGCCAAGGTCAATATAAAGCCAAGGACAAGGGGTTATGGCAGCAAATCCTTCCACCACCGACCCTTTGACAACGGAAGCAATCATATGGTTTTGGTAGGCTAAATTATTCGGAGTTGGTTCTGTTTCGGCAATGGTTTTGGCATCATAACCCAAAGTTTTTCCATAACCCATGTGAAGTTGGCCTTCCACCACAAGGGCCATCCTTGCGGCATCAATCAGCCAAAGTTTATCTTCCGGATCTGTGACCCTGGTGGATAAAATGGCACAGGCATCTGAAAAGGATTCTAAATATTTGGCATCTTGGATTTGATAAAAACGAAAGATTTTGGGATTTAGAGATCCATCAGCAAGAGCACGAACAAAAGGATGAGAGAAAGATGCACCAAATGATTGTTTTGCGGATGACTTACAACGTTCGGCAAAACTCGGGATAGGAAAGGGGCTAGTCATTATTTGACTCCAATCAAATTATTTTACGAGTAATGGTTTCAGATAAGGATAAACTGTGTCTGCCACTAGTTTGTGTCCAACTTCCGTTGGATGAATCCCATCCTTTTGGTTGAGTTTGCGAATGGAGGCTACTTTTTCCAAAATAAATGGAACCAAAGGAACATCTTCTTCCTTAGATAAATCCGGATAAATGGAATTAAACTCTTTAGCGTATTTTTTTCCCATATTGGGAGTGGCATACATTCCAACTAACAATATTTTGGTGGAAGGATACTGGGATTTAACTTGTCGGATCATTGCACGTAAATTTTCTTTTGTGACCGAAGGACTAATCCCTCGTAACATATCATTGGCACCTAGTTCTAATACAAAAACCGTTGGTTTTTCTGCCAAAACCCATTCCAATCTCCCTAGGCCTCCACTGGTTGTATCCCCCGAAACGCCAGCATTTGTCATTTGGTAGGAATAACCTTCTGCTTTGATTCGTTTGGTAAGAATATGTGGCCAAGCGTCTTCAAAATCAAGAAGTCCATACCCTGCAGTGAGTGAATCACCAAAGTAGATAATTCGTTTTGTGTCGTTGGAACTTGTTGATTCCTGTTTGTTGGGATTGGAATTGTCAGAAGAATTTCCGCAAGCAATCATTAGAAAAAAACTAATCAATAAAAAATACCGCATCATCCATTAGATTGTTTGTATGGAAAGAAAAATCAAACATTTTTAGAGTGAGTGATTTTCTCTCCTACGGATGGATTTGGAAAAGCGGGACCAAAGAGCATAGAGAAAAAGGATATTGTTAGTAAATTTTATCTTCGTCGTAGAAAAAAGAGACACCTGGCATAATATAAAACTCCGTCACAGTATGTTTGATCGAATCAGACATTTCTGCAAACCCGATGTACACACTTCTTGCGGAATAATCACTTCTTGGAACGTTCCCAATTGTATCCCCTAAATAACTATCATAGGTTCGTTTGACATCTTGGCGGATCATTCCTATGTCCAAAGTAAAACGACAATATTGAAAGGAAGATTCTAAATTGAAAATGGTTCCTTTGTCTCTGACCTTCCCACCATAAGCAGGAACCACGACATTTAAATTGGAACTTCCATCAGAAAACACTTCTTGGATGATCTGAGAACCTAACACGGAGAAGTTGCCTTTTCGGTCTAACAATTCCAGACGAGCCCGAAGTTCCCACCAATCACGGAGTTTAAATTTAGCAAAAATTCCAGGTAAAATTCCTTTCATTGAATATTCCGCATTGGCATCCCCACCGATGGACCAAGTGACTTTATCGGGAACAGCTGCTTCAGGCCGGCTTGTCGAATAAGAACCATAAGATATATTATTTCGTTCCGTATAACGATGGAAATTGATGGAAGGCCCAATCATAAAGATTTTAGAAAAAGGATGTGTATAAGAAAATCGTAAATGTTGGCTTACACCTTCAAATCGAAGCAACCGATTCCCTTCAAAGGTACTGGCCCAATACGTATCGGTTCTTGGAGAAAAGAAGTTATTGGATGCAGGAAGGTCACGACTGTAAACACCAAGCGAAGTATCTTCTGCAAACTGCACTTCAAATTTGTTTTTATAACCGTACCGAATGTCCCAAAATTGAGAATTCACTCCCAACTCTTTGGCTGGTTTATAAGGAATCGAAAGAGGAGCCCCTGGTTCTGTGATTTGGCGAAAAAGAGAGTTTTGAAACCAAGCAGGTCCTGTTTCATTTAAAATGGCTGGTGATAATTTTCCAATCCCCCAACCACCACGGAACATCAATCTATGTTCATACACTTGGTTGAAGACATCCATTCTAGTTTTGTTATCTTCTCGATCTTCCAAGGGAACAGAAGTTTTGTTTCCAACCTCTCCTCCTTCTTGTTTTGATTCAGGAGAGTTCAATTCTTTAGAAGTTTCTTCCGCAAACAAAGGGAATAGTATTCCCAAAAGGAAAATCAAAAATACAAAGGAGTGTAAGGATGAAAAAAAACGGTTCCAGAAATTAATAAACAATGCGAACCGTCCCAACATAAACTTCTGTTCTACGGTTTTTCTTTTCCGCAAGCATTGTATCTACTATTTTCTGTAAATCAGCAAAACCATCCACTTCCTTAAAACGTTCTTCCACAATTCTGTGAATTAGTTTTAATTCAAGTTTTACGGATTGAGAACGTTCCTTACTTAACTTAAGGTTCATTGAGAATGCACCCACACTATCCGTGTGTCCACCAATTCGACAATTGGTTTCAGGGTATGCTTCCATAGCGTCCCCAACTTTGGCGATGAGTTCTTTTGCTTTTGGAGTGAGAGTTGATTTTCCAGATGGGAAAGCTACGTCCCCATCGATCACAATTAAAAGTTCTCGTAACCTTTTTTCATCATCTTCAATGCGTTTGAGTTCGACCCCTTTTCCAACAAGACTTCCTCCTACTTCTTCAAATGGAGTTCCGGAGTGTTCAAAATCACTGCGAAGACCTTTATACAATTTCTCCAAATATTCAGAAGTTCCCAGTTTATCCAAAGAACCTACGGGTAAACTCCCCAAATAGTCGCCGGCTTTCTCCTCTTTAGGAGTGACACATCCGCAAAATTTTTGGAAAGCAACTGAATCCTTCCATTCTTGTTTTACAATACTATTGCAATTGATAACAAATAACAAAAGGAAGGTGGAATGGATTAGGATTGATAAGTATATTCTTTTACGCATAAAGCCAACAGTCCTCATCTTGAGAAGTGACTGGGAAAATCAAATGAAAATTAGTTCAGCTAAAATTAACAGATTTAGAAATAAAAAGGAAAATCAATCTACCATAAAGTTGACACATACATTAGGAGTTCACACTAGAATCTCCCCTCAGATTCCACTACAAACTGCTTGTTTTTTCATCACCAACTAACACATATATGGAGATCGATTCAAAATCAATTCCAAATTGGTTTTTCGTTGCTCCGATCTGATTGTTGAAAACAATTGGACAAGCTAAAGACGCTGGAACCTGGAAATGATTATGAACTTTTACCAACAGATAAAATCCTCAATTTTGATTCTATTTCTCTCATTTTCCCTATTCCAAAGTTGCAGTGGACAAGTTACGGCAGGAGATACTTTTCTTTTTGGACTCAGCGAAAAGTTTGATCGGCTGCTTGGGAACGAAGCGACGGTTGCTTGTTCTTCGGACGTGACGATTACTACGAAGGCGGTTTCGCTTGTTGAAGACGGAAATGTTTCGGCCTCGTTTAGTACAACGGAAGATTCGGGAATTACACCTGCACCGACAGATAGCGACTTTGGATATAGTAGTTTCGAAACTTGTATTTATCCAAATTCACCTTTCACAGGGTCGGTTGAAATTCCGGTTTCATTAACATCTAACTATGGTTCACGGATTACCTCTACTCAATCAGTTCCGGGACCTGCTGCTCTTCCATCAAAACTCACCTTCACTGGGAACGGATTAGCTGCGAGACAATGCCTAAGATTCACGGTTGTTAACGATACCGACAGAAGTCCAGTTGTAGATCCAATGACCGTTGTTTTAGGAACGATGGTTCAAAAAGACGGAAGCGGTAATGTAACATCTGGAACTTATTCAGCAAAAGATGCCTGCGATATTTCTGTATCTGTAGAAGATGACGAAGCACCTGGGGTTCGCGTTTCTAATATTCGAGTGATGGAAGAACCAGGTCCGTCTGCAACAACTACAACTGGAACTTTTAAAGTCAGACTGAGAACGGCACCAACAGCCAATGTTACAATTCCTATCAATGATGTTTTCGATGCAGTGAATGTCGGCAACAGGGAAGGTATTGCAAATCCAAAAACACTCACATTTACAAATGGAAACTTTAACGTTGATCAAACTGTTACCGTCACCTCTGTTGATGATTTGGAACTTGATGGATTAAAATCTTACACCATTGAATTGGGAAAAACAACCAGCGCTGATTCTGAATACAATGGGATCAAACCAAGGAATGTCGTAGTTTATAACCTAGACCAAAGTGTCCCTGGATTTAACATACTAAAGTTTAGCGGTGGTGGTGCCATCAATTCTGCGAGTTCAAGTATTTCTACCATTGAAGGATTTGCGACTGATGAGAGTAATCGATTCGGAGATAAGTATGCAAACTTTCAAATTCGATTACGTTCCAAACCAACAAACAATGTCACATTAAATTTCACATCCACCTGTGGTAGTAAGTGTACAATCCAAACACCATCATTGGTATTTACACCGACGGATTGGAATACTTACCAAACCTTTCGGTCTATTGGAGCTACAGATTCCGCAAATTCAGGAAACCAAGATTACACAGTTTCCTTTACTGTAAGTTCTTCAGATTCAACCTATAGCACAACCGTATACAAACCTAATTTTTCTATTCGCTCTTGCGACAACGATGGAACTCACCTCATCCAACCTTGTAACTATTCTGGTTCACCTTTAGGAACAATGAGCAATCGACTCAGTGCACAGGAAGGGGGATCTACTCAAATTTGGCTCATCACGCAAAGTTCGCCCGCATCGCCAGTCACCGTAGGACTTTCGTCCAGTGATCTGACAGAAGGAACTGTTCCTGGAAGTGTGACCATCGATTCCAGTAACTATAATGCAATGGAAACTGGTGCGACAAATAGAATTGCGCTGACTCATGTGGACGATGCTTTAGTTGATCTGATTCAGGATTGGACAATCACAACAGCAGTTTCTACTGGTGGGTTGTCCTACGACCCTATCGAGATTTACGCAAGAACTACGGATGATGAAAAAGCTTTCTACGTTACGCACACTGGCTCAACGAGGGAAGGTACAGTCAATGTTGCTACCGTACATGTATGTTTGGGAGGGAATAACCCAACCCAACAAGTAGTTTTAAATATTAGCTGTAAAACCTATACTTCTGGCGAAGCTGCTTATGGAGAGTGTGGAACGATCACTACATCTCCCATCACATTCCCAGTGAATAGCGAAGTTGAAGGAGCCAACGCTTCTGATGCCGGTTGTGCCAACTCTGCTAAAAAGCAGTCATTTACTGTCACTGGCCAAGACGATACATTTTCCGATGGAAACCAATCCTTTGACATTCGTTTTGCGATGGTTGCCAATACAGATACAAATTACTCAGCCGCATCAAATCCTTCAGACCATTCCATTACCAATGAAGACGATGAACCAACAGGAAAGAAAATATTCACAACAGCAGGAACTTATAAGGGAGAAATGGGAACAGATGGTGTCTTCGGAGCTGACCTTACTTGTAATAACAATAAACCTTCTGGAGTCTCAGGAACCTATAAAGCTTTGATTGTCAGCAATAGCGCCGGAGACGCTTCCATTGCCAACCAAAGGGTTCCAGGCGGCGTCAATTGGGTACTTTCATCAAATTATCGTTACTTCCGTTGTACAGGTTCTGGATACAATGTTTGTAGTGATGAACACACAAGACTCTTTGTTGCCGACGGATCTGCATTATTCAATCCAACCTCTATGTCTCGAGATTTTTCAACAACTGCAGCGGATGAATTTTGGACTGGGATGACAAATTCAGCATCTCTAACCCCCGCTACACAAACTGCGTTAAACCCAGATTTAACCGCTTGTAATGACGCATCTCTTGTCTACCGACAAAACTGCCACGGGTTTAACTATGAAACCTGTACTACGAATGCAGCTACATATTTCTATGGAGAAATTTGGGTGCGCAATGGCCCAGGTTCTGTATCAAGTGCGGCGAGAAGGTGTGATTTACAGAAAAAACTCATCTGTGTTGAGCAATAAAAGAAAACATCTTTAAAGTATCAATACCCTAATGGAATCTAAAGAAAGTTCCATTTATTTTTATTTGTAAGACGAACTGTAATATAATACGCAACCGTATTGGTTTTTTAGATGGTATGCACATTCATCTTTACACATACCTTTTCTAAAAGCTGATCGGCTTTCTTCATGATCATTAATACATTTTTTGAAACAAATTTGGAGTTTTTGGTCGCATGTTTTATGATCCAAAACTTCTTTTTTTGAGGTGGACGGGTGAATAGAGAAAAAGGCGGATATCAAAAATACAAGACTATTTATAAATATTTTATTAGCCATAGTTAAAGTATATTTAGCATTAAAATTTCCCTTACATCACCTTTAACTTCTCTTTCAACATCTTGGCGGCCATAGCAAAACCGCCATCAGCTCCATCTACAAAATGAACTTCTTCGGAAGAGGCAACTTTTAATACACAGGTCATCAGTGACCGATTGGAAACAAAGATTCCATATCGGATGAGACCTTCTGTTTCCAATTGGTTCAAAAAAGATACAAGAGCTTCTCTATGTTCATGAGATCCATCAATTACCATCTTAAGAGTTCCATCATACTTACGAAAGTCCGCAGAAAGAACTTGGTAATCTTTTAGTTTGTCCAGTGAGTAGTGACCGGACTTTAAAGGGATTCCAAACCGCATAGCAAAAGCCATAACCGTTCTTTCGATCCAAATTTGCGTTAATGTTAAATAGTATCGGAAACCACTGGATTTACCCACACGAGCCAGGGCTTCGTTGCGTAAATAAGAACCCGAAGCAAGTTCAATGTTGTTCACTCGTAAGGGATGGTAATCACCCTCTTCTCCATATTCAGAACGAATGAAATTAAGGACACGAGTGACCGTTTTTTTACAAACTCCAAAATCTTTGTGGATGGGTTTTACAATGAGAGAAACAATCTCGCCTCTCTCACTTGGAACGTCTTGCCAACGACAAGTAAATCCTGTAAAATCCGCAGGCAAAATTTTTTCATTTTCACGGACTAAATAAGATTCATCTTTCCCTTCTTTGATCCATGTTTCTGCCAATGGCAATGCATCACCAAACAGTGAACATTGGACATAGTGAGCGGAGGCTCTAAACTTACTTAGGAATAATTCTGCTCCTGCGCGGTACAACTCTTGGACGGGAACAATCCCTGCGCGCATTTCCAATCCAAAGGCAGAGCGCACTTGCGAAATGGTATCTGCAATGGCAGAACGAATCGGAAACAATAAATTGATAGGAAGTAAAAAAGTGACCCCATCCCCACCAAACACAAAAGGAAAATCCATATGTCCATACACATTGGCAACAGCTATGGCGGTAAGTCCACCCGCAGTGTTGACATCTTTGTACCGACCTTCTTCAATTGCTTTTGTGGATCCAACAATATCGGTGATGAGTATAAACCAATCATCAGGAACTTTTGTTGGCATCACACCATCAAATAAATTTTTAAAATTAGAACTGGGTGTTAGGTTTTTATAAAAGTCATCCACAAAAACTCAGACGATAGATTCTGATCTAAAGTGGAAATTTTTCTTGGTTGTCTCGGAAAAGCCATCCGTAGATCGTACCATCATAGCTTATGAACCAAGTTCTACTTCGCACATCCTTTTCCCTTTTCCTTCTTTTTGGATTTTTTGGCTCCTCTTATTGTTTTGGATTTTATTTAACCGAACTTGCTGCCAATGAACGAAAAACTTGGTTGGACACAAAGGCCTGGGCCATCACCGAAGCAATGTCTGAAGAAGAACTTGTGGGCCAAACCATTCACATCGCCATCCCACAAAAGACAGTGGATGCTGTAGCTTTGGAAGAAATTGCGGCGACCAAACCGGGCGGGATCATTCTCTTCGGAAAGAACTTAGGCAAAAAAGAAGAAATCCTCTCTCTCACTCGTGGATTACAAATCGCAGCCAAAGACCAAGGCCTTCCTCCTTTTTTTATTTCTACAGACCAAGAAGGAGGCCGAGTTTTCCGTGTCCAAGATGGAATCACACCATATCCAGGTGCCATGGCAGTTGGCCAAACAGGAAGTACGGAATGGGGTGAAGTGGTTGGTTTTGTCACTTCCTATGAACTTCGTAACCTCGGGCTCAATTTTCTTTTTGCACCCGTTCTCGACATCAATAACAATCCATTAAACCCTGTGATCAACACACGTTCGTTTGGTTCTGATTCCAAAAGAGTTTCTGATGTTGCTGTTGCATATGAAAGAGGAGCACGAGCTGGAGGATGTTTACCTGTCATCAAACACTTCCCTGGTCATGGTGATACCACTGTTGATAGCCATTTGGGTCTACCCATCATTAACAAAAGTTTAGCGGAACTTGAAGCATTGGAACTGATTCCTTTCAAACGTTCCATCGAAGGGGGTGCAGAAGCTGTAATGTCGGCCCATATTGTGTATCCCAAAATTGATCCAAAGTTTCCAGCAACTCTTTCCAAAACCATTTTAACAGACGTTCTGCGAAAAAATCTAAACTTTGATGGAATCATCATCACCGATGCAATGGAGATGCATGCTATTGCCAAAAATTATGAAAAAGACAGACCTGGAGTCCTTACCATCCTAGCCGGAGCCAATATTGTCCTCTTAACAAGTTGGGGAGAAACAGCAAGAAGGTTCAAAGCCCAATTAACCGATGCCTACAAAAACGGTGAGTTTCGTTATGTAGACAAAGAAGGAAAGGAACAAGACAAACTAAAAGATGCGGTACAAAAACAAATCCGCAAAAAATTGGAACTTGGTCTTTATGATGAAAATTCCATCTTACCAACTGTCTACGATGACAACCTAAAACAAAAAGAATTTCTCACCCACTGGAACGAGGAAAGAAACAAACGATACACAAAGTTAAATGAATCCAAAAATTTTGTGAAAGAAATCAATGAAGACTCCATTCGTGCTTATCCAAAATCTGTCCAAACTTCGGGAATCATACCAACTGAAACTTTATCTTTTGTAAAAAACAATCGCCTGAAAGAAACTCTCAAATCAAAAAAAATAAACACGGTAACTTTCAAAACTTTCCAAACCCAAATAAAAGATAAATCCATCACTACTTATCTTTTTGATTCGACTTCCGAAAACGAAGTTTTATCCATTGCGGCCTTAGCAAAAAAATATCCTAACAAACGTTTTGTTGTCTTACATGGGGGAACTCCGTTTATCAAATTACCGGAACATCCAAATTTACAATATTTACTTTCTTTTTCCTTAACCCAAGGATCTTGGGAAGCATTTGGCGAAAAACTCACTTCTGGAAAAGAAATTCCAAAAGTGGATTTGATTTTATTACCCAAAGGATCCAAGACACCATCAAAAGGTGCCTTTCCCGAAAGGTTATAGTTCTTAAGACAATACTTCTCTGATACCACCTCGTTTGCGGATTTCTTCATACAAAGTTTTCCGCACAGTTTCATCAGCATCCACATAACGAAGAAGATACAAATCAGACTTTTGTTTGGTGGGCATCATCTTTGCGCGGATATGAAACATAGGCCCGTTATCAAATCCAAAACTCACTTCCCAAAGATCTTGTTGTTTCCAAATTTCAGGTGAAATCTCCACAGGAAACGTAAATAAAATCCCTCGATCAGAAAGCCTTTCCGAAAGAGTGATAAAAGGTCTTGGTGTTTCTTTTATATCGAAACGTTTTTCGTTATTTTCTTTTTGGTCTTTGGCAATTCGTTTCAAAACTTCCAATTGTTTATCAATATTTTCTTCTGTTAACAAAAGTTTATTTTTATCCAATTCCAAAACTTGTTTTTTTTCATCAGGTGGGGGCCAAGGGGAAACAGTGATGGAAAGTCTGTCTGTTAACATCAAATGTGACTCACCCTTTCTTTCAATTTTTCCATTAAAATGAAAGATCATCCCACTTTCATTGGTTCGCACCACTTTCCCTTCCAACAGATAACCACCGCTACTTGGTCTAAACACATAAAGTTTTACTTCTTTACCTGGGACTAACAAATCCTTGGAAAGACCCTTCATGGAAAGAAGGAGTTCATCCGTAGTTTTTTGCATGACATAGGTAAGTTCTTCTCTGCCATCAGCCTCTAATGCAGCCACTTCCCCTACTGTTAGTTCATTCAAGGAAAGAATTTCTTTTTTGAATTCTACCCCTGAGCGGAACAATTTATCAAAAAGATCTACTTCTTTCTCAGTGGTATTGGCATTGGATTTTAAAAAATAGCGATAGAGTGCATTTTTTAATTTGTTTCTGTTTTCAGGCAAAAGATAAATCTCACGTTCATCTTCATTTAGATGATCATAAAATGAATGGAGGATGTTCAACTCCACTTGGTTGCATTTTCTTGCCACGGCATATCGTTGGAACTCAACCCAATGGTTGACAACACTGGTTTGTTTGTTTTGCAAATAATTCATCACCTTCACGTAAATAAAGGCGGCAACACCCATTAAAAAGATGTAAAAGAGGTAGATCGTATCAAATTTGGGAAAAATCCAAACGACTTGTGCTATAAAATTCATAATTTACTTTTCCTCATATCCGTATTGTGTCGAATGGAAGCAAGGTGAGTTCATCCTACTTCAAAATTATCGGCAAAAATCCTCTCAACGGGACAGTAGTTCCCCAAGGAAATAAAAACGAAGCGCTCCCGCTTCTGGGAGCCCTCCTCCTTTGGGAAGGAGATGTCATCCTGGACAACTTACCGGAAATTGCCGATGTCCTGAAACTCATGGAAGTCCTCCGCCAAATTGGAGTGGAAATCACTGCCCTTGATACAAAAGGATCATACCTATTTCAGAAAAAAAATCCAGTGAAATCGGACCTTCCCTATGAACTTTGTTCGCAACTGAGAGGTGCGGTCACTCTTGCAGGCCCCATCCTTGCGCGCACAGGGAGAGTTTTCCTTCCCAAACCCGGGGGAGACAAAATTGGTCGGCGCCGGATGGACACCCACTTACTTGCTTTAGAGGCCCTTGGTGCCAAAATCGAAGTATTCCCAGATGGGTATATGATTACCGCAGATCGTTTGGTCGGAAAAGACATTCTTTTAGATGAAGCATCGGTCACTGCCACTGAAAATGCGGTGATGGCAGCTGTGTATGCAGAGGGCCTAACAACGATTCGTAATGCTGCTTCTGAACCTCATGTCCAAGGCCTTTGTCGATTTTTAATTGCTGCTGGTGCCAAAATTGAAGGTGTAGGTACAAACCACCTAACCATCACAGGTGTCAGTTCTCTCCAGTCCCCTGCTGGTGGACTCCGACATAGGATTGGATCGGACTATTTAGAAATTGGTTCTTTTATCAGCCTTGCTGCTGTAACAGGTGGCGAGATCCATATTACTGATGTTAACTTAGAAGACATTCGGATGATCCGAATGGTCTATTCTCGTTTGGGCATAGAAGTAAGGCCTACAGAAAATGGAATTCTTGTTCCTTCCGACCAAAAAATGGAAATCATTCCTGACTACCACGGTGCCACACCCAAAATTGATGATGCACCTTGGCCTGGATTTCCAGCTGACATGACTTCTGTGGCTCTTGTCACAGCAACACAATGTAAGGGAACTGTTCTCATCCACGAAAAACTTTTTGAATCCAGACTCTTCTTTGTAGACAATATCATCGCAATGGGTGCACAAATCATTCTCTGTGATCCGCACCGAGCCATTGTGATTGGAGCCAACCGTTTGTACGGCCAAAGAGTGGCAAGTCCTGATATCCGAGCGGGGATGGCCATGATCATTGCTGCCCTTTGTGCAGAAGGACAAAGTGAAATTCATAACATTGTTCAAATTGATAGAGGTTTTGAATCGATTGATACCCGTTTACGTTCCTTGGGAGCTCAAATCGAAAGAGTTTCTGATTAAATGAAACGAAAGGATCTTTTCCGCGAAGGTTTTAAATCTGTTTTCCAGTTTACCTTCACCAAAGCGGACGAAATTACCGAAGCCATCAAAGAAGTTTGGGAGGACGAAAAAACTCCCAAGGGAAAATCCTCTAGGAGTTCCCAAAGACCATCTGACAAATCAAAGTCGAAATCGAAACCAAAAACTGTCCGGAAACGAAAGACAAAAATGTTCCAGACACTTGCCCTCCCTCCAGGAGCATCTCCTGATTTTTTTTCCCTTTGCACTGGTTGTAATGAATGTATTTTTGCCTGTCCTTATGCCGTCTTATTTCCTGTTACAACACAAGAATCGGAAAAGTCCTATCCTCATTTTGATCCCAATGCAAAAGCCTGTCATATGTGTTCCGACTGGCCCTGTATTAGTGTTTGTCCTGAGGAGGCTCTCCTACCGTACAATTTGTCCGGCGAAAAACCAAATTTCGGTAAGGCGAAGGCCATCACAGAACATTGTATTAACGAAAAAACTGGTGAATCCACTTGTGATGTTTGTTTAAATACATGTCCTATTGAAAAAACAGTCAAATTTAAAGGGAATTTGCCGACTTTTGTATCATCATCTTGTACAGGTTGTGGGCTATGTGTTGAATCTTGCCCCAGTTTTCCTAAAGCCATTCAAATCAAATTTAAAAAATAATAACGATCGCCTATCAATCGTTTTAGAAAAAAATAAAACACCGCAAAACATCAAAAAATTGTTATTCGATGAAAAAAATATCTTGAATTTTTCAGAGAGGAGAGAGATACCCTTGTTAGGGCAAGGGAATTTCCCTCGTCAAAAAAAAGATAAAATCTAGATTTAAAGGAAAAAGAAAGCTATGGAACCACAAAAAGTAGGCCCAGGACAAATCGACAAAATTGCAGAGGATTTGAAAAAAGATCCTGAAAAATCCATTGGAAATTACCTTTTCAAAGGCTTCAGAATTCAAATTTCTAAATACAAAGCTTCCGGCGCAGAAAGAGTACAACAACTCTACAAAAGAAGAAGAGCGCAAGGTCTTTGCATCGTTTGTGGAACCAAAGTAACGCGTAAAAACCCCGTAACAGGAATTCTTTACAGACTTTGTGACACTCACAGAGCTGAAATTGACCAAAAAAACAAAGAAAAAGCAAAAGCAAAAAAAGGAAAATAAACCTTTCGCCGCATTTTTCTAACTAAGAGGGGACTTTGGTCCCCTTTTTTGTTTACAGACCATCTCTGCCCTTTATCTTTTTTGTCATGAAGTTCCTCCTCCCAGTTTTAGCCCTAACCCTAATTGGATGTTCTCAAATGGTCTGGCGCCAAGCACAATTGGCAGAAGAAGTCTCTCCTAGCAACGATCCAAACACAAACTTAATTCTCACAGTTACATACGAAGAGAAAGATTCTTGGAATCCTTTAAACGGAACCACTGACAAACGAAATTACAAAAGTAAAATCAAATTGGTAAAAAACACGGCGACTGGTGGGAAAACCATAAAAGAATGGGACTTACCTTCTTGGTCCCTAGGTGATGGAATTTTTTATCACACAGGTTCTTCCACTTTATTTGTGTTATATGGAAAAGATGATGAGTATGGAACTTTAAACCAGACTCTATCGCTTTATCCAGAAACTGGTGGTGACTTTTCCTATCCGGCCTCTCCAGAAAAACGAATCATTTTCCAAATGGCTCCTTCCCCTAACGGCAACTTGGTGGCCCTTGTGACAGCAAGTCCCACAAACGAAGGTGAGTTTTCCGAATTTGAACTCAACATCATCCAACTCTCCGATAAAAAAATCCAAAGTTTTCCTATCAACTTCTGGACTGCCCTTCCTCTCTATGGAATTCGTTGGGGAGAAGATGGACAAAAACTCTATCTCCGAACCCCAGACCGAATCCTTCTCTGGACCGGATCTGCCATTGAAGAAACCAAATCTTTCCCAGACTGCTTTACTGTTTCCACAAACTTTGGCAAGTGGGCCTATGAATCGGCAAGTCTAGGCGAAGGCGGAAATGTCATCCTGGGCAAAAAATTACCCACCCCTCGTCAAATCTCCAATATCGACCAAATCAAACTCTGTCGCTAGATCCGAAAGGATCTAGACCCTTCCTTTGCACGAACGAAACCCCAAGGCTCCTTAGTCCCAAAGGAGTCTTGGTTGGTGCCTTCCTGAATCCAGAAGACGAATCGGCCCAAACCTTTTCCCCTTCTCAATTCGCTTGATTTAATTATGTCACATGATTGGATGAGTGAAAAGCCCCCATGATTGAAAAGAAATTTACGGAACATATCGATGCCATTTCGAAATACCTGAATGTCGTCGAAAAAATTGAACCCATTCGCAAAAGCGGGGTCGTTGTATCCGTGGTGGGCAATGTCATTTATTCACAAGGTCCCCCCGATTCCAAAGTGGGAGAGATTTTAGAAGTCGAACGTGGTTCGGACAAAGGATATCTCCCTTGCGTCCTTGTTGGATTTAAAGACCACCTTTACACCTTGATGCCACTCGGTGATACTCAAGAAATATTTCCTCATGCCTTTGTATTTTCATCCGGAAGGCAAATCACTCTCAATGCAGGTCCTGAACTTTTAGGACGTGTGTTAAATGGTCTTGGCAAACCCATCGATAGCAAAGGAATCCTCATCACAAGAGAAGAACGAGCATCGGAACCAAGATTTTTAAATCCATTGGATCGCCCTCCCATCACTGAAATTTTAGAAACAGGTGTCAGGGCCATTGACGGTATGCTCACTGTGGGCCGTGGGCAAAGAATTGGAATTTTTTCCGGTTCAGGTGTGGGTAAGTCGAGTTTACTTGGGATGATTGCTCGTTATACAAATGCAGATGTAAACGTGGTGGCGTTGATTGGAGAAAGGGGTCGAGAGGTAAATGAGTTCTTACATGTAGAACTTGGAAAAGAAGCTCTCGCAAGATCTGTTGTTTTTGTTGCGACTTCCGATTCTTCTAAAATGGAACAAGTAAGTTGTGCTAACTTAGCATGTTCCGCCGCAGAATATTTTCGTGAAAAAGGAATGTCTGTCAATTTGTATATGGACTCTCTCACACGTTATGCGGAAGCACTCAGAGAACTTTCCATCGGAGAACCTGTTGTGACCAAAGGTTATGCATCAAGTGTATTTACCAAAATGGCAAAACTTGTGGAAAGGGCTGGGACATCGCATAACGGTGGCTCTATTACTGGTTTTTATACTGTGTTGACTGATGCAGAAGATGATATGGATGATATTGTTGCAGATAAAGTCCGTGGATTTATTGACGGACATATTGTACTGACACGTAAATTAGCAGAACAAAGTCATTATCCTGCCATTGATGTTCCTGCATCTTTATCTCGGCTTATGCAAAAGATTGTGAACGAAGACCACTATATGCGTTCTTCCATTGTTCGTGAACTCATCTCAAAGTATAAAAACTCCGAAGATATTATTTTGCTCAATGCTTATGTCCGTGGAGCTGATGAAAAAGTAGATATGGCCATTGATAAAAAATCACAAATTGATGATTATTTAAGACAAAGGATTGAGGAAAAATCAACTTACAACGATGCAACCAATCGACTGGCAAAAATTCTACAATCGACAACTCGCACAGAAGACGATTTTTAGATCATTCAATTTCCAAAATTACTAAAGTCACATCATCATCAGGAGAACGATTCCCTGTGAATTCTTTAATTCTTTCAAGTAACAAACGTTTGGATTCTGCAATCGGATAACCACTGTATCTTTGTACGATACTTTCCCAATTTTCCTGGCCGATCATTTCTTTGTCTGCATTGGTCGCTTCTGTAATTCCATCTGTATACAAAACAATCCTATCTCCTGCTTTCAAAGACAGACGATCTTCTTGGATGTCTAACTCAGGAATCCAACCAATCAGTTTTCCTTGCGGAAGACTGAGTTTCGGTTTAGGCTCACCTTTTCGATTGATGATGAGTGGAGGATGGCCACAACGAGCATGGACCATTTCTTTTGTTTCGAGATTGATGTAAATATAGGAAGCAGTGACAAAAGCTCCTTTCATTTTTCCAAGTAAGGTGGAATTGATTTGAGTCATTAGTCCGGCAGGTTCTCTTGATAACCTAACTTGTGTAGAAAAAGCAATCTTCAACATGGCAGAGATCAGAGCCGCTGGAATTCCGTGTCCCGAAACGTCAGCAATCAAAACACCAAGTTCCGTTTCGGAGATGGCATGAAAGTCAAAAAAATCTCCACCAACACTTTCCATTGGTTCATAATAGAACTCTGTTTTGATCCCAAGAATATTAGGTGCTTCTTCAGGTAGGATGGAACTTTGGAGTTTCCGAGCAAGGCCTAACTCATTTTGAAAGGCAATAAATTTGTTTTGTTCTTCGACTGCTTTTTTGAGAGTGATTAGATTCTTTGCCCTAGAGATTAACTCTCGTTTATCAAAAGGTTTTGCTAAATAATCATTACCACCAGCTTCCAAGGAAGCAATGATATCTGTAATCTGGTTTTTAGCGGTCAAAAATAAAATTGGAAGTTGGTATAATGAATACGACTCACGTAAAACCGTACAAACATCGTATCCACTCATACCAGGCATCATAATATCAAGTAACATCAATTCAAATGGACCGTCATCCCGAACCATCCGAATGGCATCTCCTCCATTAGAAGCTTCGTGGACATCACAACCAATGAGCGTTAGATGGTTCTTTAGAACTTGTCTATTGATAGGTTCATCATCCACAACGAGTACTTTGATTTTTTCACCATCGTATTCTTCCGTTGTTTCTTCAATCGGTTCAAATTCTGGAGATTCACCTCCAAACCATAAATCGGATTTATTTACGGGAGGTTTTTCCATTGGGATCTCCCCTTCCCTTGCCAAAGGAAGTGTAAACCGAAACACGGAACCTTCCCCTTCTACCGATTCTACCCAAATGGTTCCACCGTGTAATTCTACTAGTCTTTTGGTAATGGCAAGACCAAGACCTGTGCCACCAAACTTCCGTGTGGTGGAAGCATCTCCTTGTTCGAAAGATTTAAATATATCAGCAAATTTTTGTTTTGGAATTCCGATCCCTGTATCTTTAATTGAAAGAACAAGCATCCTTTCCATAATTTCGGCAGATACATCGATCCTACCTTTTTCAGTAAATTTGATCGCATTCCCAATCAAATTAAATAGGATTTGTTGGAGCCTTGCCTCATCACCTAAAATTGGCGGGAAATCCATCGGCACATGATTGCGAACTGTGAGATTTTTTGTTACATAAAGAGGACGAGAAATCACAAGGACTAGATCACAAATTTGATGGAGGTCAATGGCCTTTAGATCCAAATCCAAATCTCTATTTTTCATTTTGGAAAAATCCAAAATATCATCCACAAGAGAAGACAATCGTTTCCCAGAACTCACGATCATCCCCAAATTCTGTCTTTGTTCTTGGTTGAGTTTTCCACCTATTCCATCAAACATTGATTCGGCGATTCCAATAATTCCGTTGAGAGGTGTTTTTAATTCATGTGATGTATTCGCAAGAAAATCATCTTTTAATTTATCTAAAACAAGAAGTCTTTTCGACAAAGATTCTACGTCAGAAAATGCACGACTAAAACGTCTAGATAAAGTAAGGGACTGCACCAGAATAAATACAAAAATTCCAATCGGAATTGCTTCAATTGTATAAACAACTTGGTAGGCATTGAGTAAGTCAATAAAGGCAGCAATTGCCACGGAGATAATTCCAATGGCAAATAAAAGACTACTTTCTTTTCGATTGATGACTGCCCGGAACACACCTTGTAATATCAAAAGGACCCCGGAAAGAAATACTATTTGAAAATAACCATTTAACTTTGTATATATGGGAGTTGGTAATACCAGCAAAAAACTAATAAAAATTAAAGTAGGAATTAAAAGAATGCGATCCATCAAACGTGGGTAATATTTGGGATAAAACTCACGAAAAAAGGCGAAAAAAAGATAAGGTGATAAATAAAAGGTTAGATATTCAAGCCTAAGACAAAAATTCCAACTGATATAAGGTGATAATTCATTGAACCCGAATCTTTCTCCAGTAAACAAAGTTCTTAAGGATAATAAAAGGGCTGCAAAACCAAATAATAAATTTCCTTTATCAGAACGTCGAAAATAAAACAAACCAAAATGATATAAAGCAATGATAAACACTGCTCCCGCTAAAAATAAAGAAGAGGCAAGGTCCTTTTCATTTGCTTTAAAAAGTTTATTCCATTCGCCAACATAAGGTGGCTCCCACATTCCTCCTTTGTCATGATGAAAATTGGAAATCTCCACCAAAAGTTCGTTAGGTCCTTCTTTCCAAGGTAATGGGTAAAACTGGAATTGGTAGGAAGGTTCGGACTCTTCCGGATTTTTCGAAACCACTCCAGAAGAACCAAGGAGTTTTCCATTCCAATACACTCGTGAAGCGGTTGCCATATCCACAAGTTTGATTCCATACACTGTGTCCGGACTTGTTCCTTCTGGTGGTTCTAAAACCAAACGGTAAGTTCCAAACCCGTTTCCTGAACCAAGAGCGGAATTCCAAATCCCTGGAACCTGAAGTTTGAGAATTGTTTGAGGAAGTTCTTTCGATTCTGAAAGGAAAGTATGAGGATAAAAATCCCATTCCCCTTCCAAATGAACTGGATTTCCCTGGCTTTTTTTCACAATCTCTGCGGGAGATGCAACCAAAGATCCAAAGCTCAGGCAGAAAAGAAGGCAGGCCGAAGCCAAAAGATGTAAGTATTTATAGGACAATATTGCAAGTTTTACTCATTTTTTTAAAAATACGAGTAAAAAAGAGTACAAAAATTATTCAGAACCGAAGAAATAGACAGGTGTGAAACGATTTCGTTTTAGTTTGGAGACAGTCCTCAAATTAAGGGGTTGGCGGGAAGAAGAAGAAATCCGTCGGCTATCTTTTGTTGTCTCAAAACTCAATGCGCTCATAGGGGAAAAAGATTCCAATGAACGCGAAATCGAATCTTCCTACGAAGCGATCCTTGCCTCCTCCAAAGTGGGGACAAGTCTCTCTGATTATCTTTCCATCGAACAATACATCCAAGGCCTGATGCGTCGCAATGAAGAGTTGCAGGAACGGATCACAGCACAAAACGAAGAAGTGAATTTGGTTCGTAAAGATGTGATGGTGGCACGGATGAACAAAAAGGTAATCGAAGTTTTAAAAGACAAACGATTTGCCGAATGGAAGAAAAAACGAAATCGAGCAGAACGAAGAGAAGTCGAAGAATTTAATTTGCAACTAAGCAAACAATCATTATTCGATTCGACAGAAAGTTTTGGACCTTCAAAATCTAAAAAACTGCCAAGAACTTTCAAAATTCT
Source organism: Leptospira bourretii (assembly GCF_004770145.1). Taxonomy (NCBI): domain Bacteria; kingdom Pseudomonadati; phylum Spirochaetota; class Leptospiria; order Leptospirales; family Leptospiraceae; genus Leptospira; species Leptospira bourretii. Next base: position 145,521 of record NZ_RQFW01000024.1, read on the forward strand.
GAACAGAGAGGATGGGGGTGACGAACTCACATCCGACTTCAAAACTCTTCGTGATTTTTATGAAAAATATTACCTAGGACAAGGCAAATCATAATGGCAAGTGTAACCGATAGCACAAGATCGTTTTTCTTAATCGTTCTCATTTTTTTCTTAATCGCCATTGGTTTTTTTGTATTCGATTATTTCCAAGTCATCAATGCGGAAGACTATTTACCTTTCTTAAAAAAACAAGCTGGCCTTGTGAACCAAGACCTTCTTTCGCCAACCGAACTTGAAAAATTGGAAATGGAAAAAGCAAAAGAAAGACTGATAGCTGACCGCGAAGAATTGGAACAAATGAAACGGGAGTTAGAAGAAAAATCTTCTTCCCTTCACGCTGACAAAGAACGTTTGGAAGAACTGAAAGAAGGAATCCAACGAAAAGAAAAAGAAATGGCGGATAAACAAAAAAAGGACAATGCACGTGCCGAAAAAGTAAAAGTCCTAGCCAACAAAGTCGCCAACATGCCACCAGAATCAGCTAGGGATATGTTAATCAATTGGCCTGATTATGACATCATCGAAGTGTTTGAACAAATGGACAGGGATGCGGAAGAAGAAGGAAGGCAAACCATTACTACCTACTTACTCACTTTATTTCCAGCAGAAAGAAGGTCTGTGATTTCCAACAAGTGGTTGGATGCGGGAGCCAAAAATGTTCCTAATTACGGTAAAAGTATTGATGAGGATAACGACGAACCTTAAAAATGGTGTCTATGGTTTTAAAAGTTACATCTTTTGTTTAAAAAGGAATAACAATACCGAATCAGTTTTTTAGTTTTATTTTTTGGTTCCAAACAAGATGGATTTGACGTCTCGAATGGCGTCTTCCAATCGATCATTCACAACCACGTAATCAAAGTTTGGTGCTTCATCCAATTCCCGAATTCCATTTTCAATCCGTCGTTCGATACTGGTTTGGGAATCGGTTCCTCTGCGGATCAAACGTTCAATCCAAATCTCACGACTCGGTGGTTCAATAAAGATGGTCACGGACTCAGGCCGAAGGGCTTTCACTGATTTAGCACCTTGTACATCCAAATCCAAAAGAGCAACACGATGGTCACGAATGGCCTCTAAAATTGGATCCTTGGGGGTTCCATAATAATTTCCATGTACTTCTGCCCATTCATAGAATTGGCCTGCTGCGATTCGTTTTTGAAATTCTTCGGTCGATAAAAAATAGTAAGTTTGGCCTTCCACATCTCCCGGCCTTGGTTCCCTTGTGGTACAAGAAACAGAAAAATAAAAATCAGGAAATTCTTTGAGGAGAGCTGCAATGATGGTAGACTTTCCACCTCCAGCCACGGAAGAGATAATATACAAATTAGGACGAACGTTCAATCTTCTTGTTCCTCCTCTCCCTCACCAATATGGTTGTCTCCTGATTCTAGTCTTTTGGACAAACTTTCGGGGCGAATGGCTGAGAGAAGGATATGGCCGGAGTCCAAAACGAGGACGGAACGGGTCTTCCGACCACCAGTAGCATCGATGAGTCGACTTTCCGATTTTGCCTCAGAGCGCAGTCGTTTGGCACCTGCAGAATCCGCCTGAAGGATAGTAAGAATTTTCGATACAAATACTACATTAGAAAAACCAACATTGAGTATCGGAAACGAAGACATGGAAACATACTTTTAGATTCTTCTAGATCGATCAAGTCGAATCGTTTCTATTAAATGAATTTCATGAATGCCGATATTCATGGCTTCTGAAATTTCATCATGTTTGTATCCCTTTTTGATCAGATGAACCACTTTATCAATCTTTGTTGCAGAAGAGGTGAGTTCTTCCAAAGCCGATTCAATCGAAAGATCCACTTTATCTAAATTCATTTTTTGATAAGAGGCAAAGGCTGGGTCATTTGCTTTTGATACTTCGTTTAAAAATTCCCTTTTTTTCTGACCTTGGGTGAGTTCGTTTCGAATTAAGTCTGTTGGTTTTTCTTCTGCAAATGGATTTCCACCTACCGTATAATTCATCTTAGGTTGGAACGTTGGAACTTCTAAATTATCTATTGCTTCTGCAGAAGGAGAATTCACCGCTTCCATTCCAAAAATTCCTTTGACTGCTTTCCCTAGTTTTCCAAAGGCTTGGTTCACTGCCCCTTCTGTTGTTTCCACATCGTCACTTGGAACGGGAATTTGGTTGGACTGGTAAATTTTTCCAATCCCTGTTCTTTGTTCTTTGATATCAAGAGTTGTTTCTTCTTCCAGTGTGGGTTCAGGAACTAACTCTGATTTCATGGAGAGTCCCGTTGATTGGTAATGTTTGAATTCTTTTACCAATACCTCTCCCTTTTCCATCATCGAACGCAGAGCCACCATTTTAGATTCGATCACTGCAACAGTTGCATCCAGTTCACGAATGGTTTCTGCCGTGGCCATATCAATCGCACGGTTTAGTTTTTTATCGTAATATTCCGAGACTGCTTTTTGAACTTTTGCAGAAATGAAAACATACATCATCCCACAAAATAGTAGATTGATTAAAACGAGAGAAAAGAGTTCCATGTCGCTCTCCTGCAGAACATTTCCAACAACATTCCGGAGTGAGAACTTTAAGCTTTTAAATCAAAACGAGATCCTCTTTCCAAACTAGGACGATCATAAATGATTCCTTCTTTGGAATAAGCGTGAACCGAATTTTCTTTGTCTTGTTTCGGTTTCGCCGCTGAACCCTGGTTACCTGACTTTGCCTCAGGAACCGTTTGGGCTCTATTCTGAGTTTGGATCACAACTTTTTGCAATTCCACCACCTGGTTTTGGTGGGTAAAAGGATTCTCTGCCTGAGCCCTACGTGCAAAATCGTAGTGGTGGGCGATACTCGCGAAGTTTTCGTTTAGAATCATCGGGAACCCTCTTAATTCTTAGACTTACCACGCCCTCTCTTTTTTCTCCAGTCATTTTTCGTTTCGTCCGGATCTTCGTAAGGCGCGCTACGGACCTGGGACTCTTCTTCGTAGAAAGTTTTGGCCTTGGTCTCGTGGCGGAGTTTGAACTCTGCGTTGCGGATGCGGATCGTGACTCCTGGGAAAATGGTCTTCTCGACCGAAATACGGCCATTAGCAGCCTGTTCGTCCATATACTCGGTGAGGGTTTGGATGTCCTTTCCAGCCTCAGCGATCCGTTTCTCCAGTTTTTTGGTCCCAGCTTCTAATTTCTGCAAATGGGCGTCTTGTTCGGCAGTAAAACTGGCCGGGTCCGCTTCCTTTCTCGCCTTGAGAGTGCGCATGGTCTTTGTCAGCTGGTCCAACTTATCCTGGTTTTCGTTTCGTTTTTCTTCGTATTCCTGGATCTGCTTTAAGATCTTGGGGTTGTTCCCCACAATGAGGTCGGTTTGCGGATTGGCTTGGGAGCCGATGATTTTGGCAGAGATCAGTTGGGCAGCTTGGATGGTTCCTCCCACAATCTGGCCTCGTTTTCCTTTACAGGAGATTTTTCCCCCTGCCATCAAATGGGAATGTAAAATTCCTTCTTGGACAATGATGTCTTTTTCTGTAATACAAGTAGCGTTCTGAATGAATTTCGCAACAATGTTTCCCCCTGTGGACTCCACTCTTGCTTCCTCTCTTCCGGTTACCCCTTGGCGCACAATGATATCACCATCGGCTTCGACGATGGCTTTTTGGACCGTTCCATAAATTTCAATATTTCCTGCCGCTTTAACAGAATAGTTATCTTCCACGTTTCCTGTGATGATGATAGAGCCAAGGAAGGTAACATTTCCAGTACGAACTCCCACGTCTCCATTGATTCGGTAAACGGTTTCCACAGATAATCGGCCAGCAGCGTATAACACTTGTCCGTTGACCTCGGCAGTGAGACGCATTTTGTCTTCCGACAAGATGGTTCCTTTTCCTTGTTTGAGTTCTGTATCCAAACCATCTTTGGCAGGCAAAACCATTCCAAATAAATTGCGACCAAACTTCCCTTTTTCTGCAGGAAGCTTTTCGGCTAACAATTGTCCCACGACAACGTTTTCAATCATATCTAAATCTTTGTAATCGACTCGACCTGATTGATCTTCCTTGAAGTTGATTTTCTTTTCTGTGCGAACATAGTATTTGATTTCCGCATTTTTACCGTTCACAGGGAAATCACCTTCGGCCCCAATAAAAGGTTTGTTCACAACATCTTCATCTAGATTTTTACGAATTTCATCTTCTTTCAGTCCATACGCCACGCCCATTCCTTTGAGAGCCGCAACAATGTCAGAGACTTCTAAATCGCGTCCACCAGGCCTTGGTGGAAACACAGTTACAAAAGCTCGCATATTTTCCTGAGCGATTTCTACGTTGCAACTGGAATCGTTTCCGGCCTTTGGTTTTTGATTGGAGATAAGAGCAGGTTCCCCTTTTTTTTCTTTGAGGATTTTATTGATCAATGTTTGGTCAACACCGGCAATACCACGAAAGGAAAGTTTTTTGGAAACATCTGTCATGGTCATTTCCAACCCTTCCCCAGTAGGAGGATAAACCGTTAAAAATACGCCAGTTCTATATATTTTTACTGTGACTCGACCATCTTTATTTTTAGGAGTCACAAGTTCTTTTAAGTCTTTGGATACTAATTTCCCACTACCACCCGTTAGATGTTCATCAAGTAGACTTAATTCATCTAATAATAAATCATCAGGAATGATGGAGGCTCGGATATGATAAGGTTCAGAAAAGAAAAGGGATTTTTTTCCTCTTTTTAAAACTGTATAATCAATTTCGTGAACCTTACGACCCAAGTGCTGCGATGCAATTGCTAGACACTCTTCGATGGTATCAGCAATGACTTCTACTTGTTCTTTTTCCTTACGGTCGAACTCTTTCAGTTCCTCTGTAAGAAATTCAGAGAGAGACATATCTGTTTACCTTTTCTGGATCGCGGATTTTACTTTGGAGAGTTTGCTACGAAGCCTTGCGACTGCTTTTGTATGAAGTTGGGAAATTCTTGATTCCGTAACTTCCAAAACCTCACCAATTTCTTTGAGAGTGAGGTCTTCATAATAATAGAGTACAATGACTTTCTTTTCTTTTTCCGGAAGCGATTGAATGGCTTCTACAATTACGTTTTTGATTTCTTCTTTTTCGATGATATTGTCAGGGTTCATATTCATCGGAGACTCGAGAGTTTCCATAAAGGAAACTTCATCGTTCTCATCACCGAGAAACCAAATATCATTGAGAGACACAAGAGAGGTTCCAGAAAGTTTTGCTAGGAGTGAATTGTATTCTTCCATGGAGACGCCGAGTTCTTTTGCGATCTCTTCATCATCCACTTTTTTGCCTTCCTTGTTTTCAAGCATGGCAATGATGTTTTCAAGTTGTTTTGCTTTTTGACGAATGGAACGCGGAATCCAATCCACACTTCTAAGTTCGTCAAAGATGGACCCACGGATACGGGTCATCGCATATGTTTTAAATTTAATTTCTCTGGAAGGGTCGAATTTTTCAATGGCATCTAACAGACCAAAGACGCCATAACTGACGAGGTCTTCAAACTCGACATTTTGAGGCATACCAATTGCAATCCGCCCTGCCACGTGTTTGACGAGAGGTGAATATTTTTCAACAAGGTAACTTCGGATCTCCGCATCCTTAGTGACACGGTATTTTTTCCAAAGATCTGTCTCATCAAACTGATTGTATTTGTCTAGCAATCTTGACATAGGGAACCGAAGTACGGAATCTCTTTACTTTATAGAAAAAATCGTAAAGAAGAGGAAATTACAAGAGGATTTTTTCTTATGTCCTCTAAAAACAGTAATTTTTCAACCCTCTTGCGGGTCATCCTTCGCCATCATGGTGCGAATGGCCTCCGCCATGAGTTTTGGCTCGTTTTTGATCGCAATTTTGTCCACGATGATGTGATCTCCAAATTTTCCAGACTTGGCCATCGCAAGTTTTGCATCCATGGCCGCATCCCCCACCTGTTGGACTCCAAAGTCATCTGAGCCCATCGATTCAGAACGTGACGATTCCATCCCACCGTGTTCGTGGTCTAGGTCATCTGAGTGGCTTTCCCCACCAAATCCTCCTATAGAGAAGGCAGAAAGGAACTCTAAAAATTCAGGGACTTTCTTTTGTAAGATACTGAAAACTCCAAATCCCAAACCACCAAAGGCAAACGTGGAGATAAGAGAGACAAAGAAGATATAACCGAGACGATTCCCGACAAGAAACCCACAAACCGAACTGATGATGGCTCCGAGAATCGCAAATCCCAGGACAAATCCGATGAGCACTTAGTTGTCTTCCTCCATCTTCTCATCCATTTCCTTTTCTTTGAAATCAACAAAGCTAAAGAATTTTTTAAAGAACCCTGTGAGTCCTTCTTCATCGGAAAACCCACCTTCGGTTTGTAAGAGGGTGTGAGTGACTCGAGTCAGGCAAGCTGCTGCTTTAGAGCGAGGAGCTCCGATAATGAATGGTTTTTGTTCCCGGATCGATTTTTCTACTTCTTCATCTTGGAAGATAAATCCCAAGTTTTCCACTTGTACTTCTAAAAATTGACCAGAGATATCAATGACACGGTCGGCAACTTTTTTCCCTTCTATCGCAGAACGAACCCGGTTGACGATGATTTTTAGATTTTTGTCTTTGGATTGGGAAACAATGGATTTGATCAGGCCATAAGAATCGGTAATGGAAGTTGGCTCTGGTGTTGTGACCACAACAACTTCATCTGCCGGCATCACAAGCCCAATCACATTGGCAGAAATTCCAGCACCAGTGTCAATGATCATGACGTCGTAACGATCAAGTTCTGCGAATCCTTTGATTAAATTGTTTCTTTGTGTTTCGTTGAGATTGGCAAGTTGAGAATACCCAGAGGCACCTGCAATGATGTCTACCCCTTCTGGAGTGGAGATGACGATGTCTTTTAAAGACTTATGGCCTTTCACCACATGGTATAAATTGTATTTAGGAATGATGCCAAGTAGGACGTTTACGTTCGCAAGACCTAAGTCACCATCAAAAATTAAAACTTTGAGTCCTGTCTTGGCAATAGAGATGGCGAGGTTAACAGAAACTGTACTCTTTCCTACACCACCTTTTCCAGATGCCACCGCAATGATTTTGGTTTTTTTCACTGTGTCCTGGGGTTGAACAAGTTTTAATCCAGCACCAGATTCAGTGAGCTTTCTAAGATTTGCAGCTTGGTCCATCGTTACCCCTAGGTCTTAAGGATAACGAAGTTGGTTACACGGTCTTCTCGAAGACCTCCCCCGCTATCCCTTTCAATTTTTCCGGAAAAATCACACATTCGGCAAGAAGTTTTTTCGAGGCATTTAGGATATCAAAAGGAACATCCTGGCCCACACTTAAAAATGCGAATTCCCTGTGAATAGTATCGGCCAATTCCACTACAGAACCTAAAAATTCTGCTTCATCCAGCTTCGTTAATAAAATTCTTTTATACCCGACCGATTCATAGGCATTCGCAACTGCGAGCGCATTGTCTTTTGAGACGGTGGAGGAAAGCACTAAGACTGTTTCAATATAATCCTTTTCCCCAAAAACTTGGTAGAATTCCTGAAGTTTTTCTAGGTTTTCAGACTTCCTGTGGGAATAACCAGCAGTGTCGACAAGGATCAGTTCCGATCCATCGCGCACAATGGTCTCCTTCCATTTGCGTAAATCTTTGGCTGCATAAAACGGCAGTCCCATCGCATCTGCATAAAACTTAAGTTGGTCGATGGCCGCAATCCGATAGTTGTCAGTCGTATACAGGGAAACTTTTTTACCCATGTGCAAACTGTACTTTGCTGCTAGTTTTGCAATGGATGTTGTTTTTCCTGATCCAGTCGGTCCTACAAAAAATATCACTTTTCGTTTTCCACGAGGGGTCCCGCTAAACAAATCAGAGTCGATTTGGATTCTTTCCTCTAGATAGGTCACAGCCTTCTCAGTCACATTCGCATAACGAGTGAGATCCACTGCTGATAACCTACGTTCTAAAGCGATCGCCATTTCATCTAAAAAATTGGAAGACATCCCTTCGTTTAACAAACGATCAATGAGTCTTTGGATATGAGGGTGTCTTTCCGGTGACCTTGGTTTTGATGGGGTCGCCACCTCAAGTATGGAATCTTTTGCTTCCGAAATGGATAAACCAACTGGTCTTTCTTCTTCCGCTTCAATTTCGTAAACAGGAGGATTTTGTCTACGACGGCGCTCAGAAAAAGGACGAACGGCATCGATATTTTTTTTGCGAAGATGGAGATTTCCAGCAGAAGATTGGTTCGATCCAATTCCAACAAGACTTGATTCAGGAAGGGATTCTGTTTTCTGCTTTTGTTTGATGAGTTCTTTGAGATCCTTTAACTTACGTTCAATTCTCTCTTTGGAATTTTGTTTTTCGGGAACACCTACATCAATTTCGTACATCCGTTGGGCCATAAGCCCTGTACCAAAAAGCCCACCTTCTGTGATCACCCTTTGGTCATAGAGATGTGCCTCTGGACCGTATTTCATTTTCATCTGCATGATGCAGTCTTGTAAGTCTTTGCCTCGGATTTTTACAAAATCCATAGAATATCCCCCGAACCTGGGAAAAATATGAAGAGTACCCTCCTTTTGAAAAGCCTTTTTTATGAGACATAATAAATTCAGAGAACCCAGGGTTGGGTATGGTGACGGCAGCGAATGGAACTTTGAAGCCGGGAACTTGTTTTCGGTGTGAAGGATGGATGAGGTTTGAAAATGGCAGGAAAGAGTAGGAAAGGGAAAGTGAGTTTCGAAAGAAAGGGAGGGCAAAGGGAAATTAACTTTCTTTGGAGAATGGGTTCCAAAGGAAAGTGGTTTCAAAGGAGTGTGGGTTTGTCTAGTGCAAGGGGTTGAATTTTCTTTTGAAGGGAAACAACAAAGAGAAGTCGATTCCATAGTGCCATTTTGGGAAGGCACTTTCTTTTGAAACTGAGTTTCGAAAGGTATCGATTTTCCTTTGTTAGTGAATTTCCAAAGAAACCGACTGCAAAAAGTAAGTGAGTTACCTTTTACAGGAATGGTAAAAAAAGATTCGGTTTCCAATGCAACCGGGACTGAGGAAGATGGGATAGACCCCGACCCCTGATGGAACCAGTCAATCCCAGAAATAATCTAAAAAACCCCATCGAGTTCAAAGATGGAGTCCCCGTATCCTTGTTATTTGATGATGTCTATTTTTCCAAAGAAGGTGGTTGGGAAGAATCTAATTATGTATTCCTCGAAGGGAACAGAGTTACTGCAAAACTAGAAAAAACGGAAAAATCCAAATTTCGAATTGGAGAATTAGGATTTGGTTCAGGGCTAAATTTGTTCGTAACTCTAGAAATATGGAAGTCGTTAGATCACCCTAGACCAACTGAGTTCATTAGTTTAGAAGGTTACCCTTTGCCAAAAGAAATTCTCTTATCGCTAAACAATAGTTACCCGAAAAAGGAGCTTTGGTTTGATGAATTGATCCTATCCTATGAGAAAGCTTTGGAAATTTGGCAAATCGATAACTCCCGAAATCTCTGGACTTATAGGTGGGAACATTCCAATCTTCGAAGTCATTTTGATTTAAAAGTATTTTTTGGTGATATAAAACATTGCCTTCCTCAATTCCCAGAAATTGATGTTTGGTATATGGATGGATTTTCGCCAGGAAAAAATCCAGATATGTGGTCCCAAGAATCCTTACGATTGTTAAAAACAAAGTCTATTCCAGGAACTAGTTTTGCAACATTCTCCTCGGCTGGATTTCTGAGAAGAGGTCTCGCCGAACTTGGATTTGTTGTAGAAAAGAAAAAAGGATTTGGACGCAAACGAGAAATGATTTCAGGATATTTGGAATCAACTAAATGAACGCAAACGTGAAGAAAGCCGTAGTAGTAGGAGCTGGAATTTCAGGGGCAAGTATTTGTTTTGCGTTAAAAAAAAGAAATATCCAAACCATTCTCCTCGATGCTGAATCGGGGCCTGCCCAACATGCAAGTGGAAATCCAATCGGTGTCGTATATCCCTTCCTCACAAAACACAAACTAGCCGAATCAGAATTCTCGCTTGCAGCCTTTCAATATTTTCTTTCGATTTGGGAAGATTTCCATTTAAAATCACTTGTCCCTCATGCAGATGGTATTTATTTTCTTATGGACACCGATACAGCTTACGATCGTTATTCGAACGCAATCAAATCTCATCAAATTCCAGACAATGTCGCAAGTGAAAAAATCGAACCGTTCTCTAGTTTGCCCGCAATTTTTTTCCCTAACGGAAAATCTGTTTCTCCTGTGGACCTAACAAAACAAATACTAACCATTTCCAATCCAGAAACCAAGTATTCTTGTAAATTACATAGTTGGGAAGAAACAGAAAACGAAGAGAAAGTCATTTGCCAAACTTCAGATGGAGAAATCCAATGCGACTACTTATTTCTAAGTCAAGGATACCAATTTGCAAACGATCCACATTCAAACTGGTTACCTTTACAAAAGGTGAGAGGACAAATTCTAAAGTTCCCTGAAAAAAAACCAACAAATACTCATGGAATTCTCTATGGCGATTATATCACTTCAGCAATCGACGGTTATCAAGTATTAGGTGCAACATTCGACGAATACAAACTTGAGGAAAACCCAAGACCTGAAGAATCAATTTTACTTTGGCAAAAACTAACAAAAATGCTACCAAATCTTTCAGAACCTTGGGGACCACAAAACCCAAGTTTGTTTCCAACAAGAGTCAGTTACCGTACCCAATCACAAGATAGGCACCCGGTTGTGGGGAAATTGCCCAATATGTCAAAACTGGATCTATCTGTGAAATACCAAAACGTATTGCGGAATGGGAAAAAACAAATGGATATCCCTTATTACAAATCTGTAGGGATTCTAAATGGCCTTGGGTCAAGAGGGCTCACTCATGCATTATTTGCTGCGGAGATTTTGGTTTCTGAAATGATTGAAGATCAGAAGGTAACTACAGAATCTATTTCTAAATCTTTGAAACCTGATCGATTTTTGCTTCGTATGTGGAAACGAGAGCAGCTAACATAGATTTTATTTCTTGATCTTCATCCACAGTTACTTGAATCAAAATCAACAACAATCGAATCTTCTTTTTTTCCAATGTTTGAACAAATTGAAGATTCGATCGCATCTTAACCCAGTCTTTTTCAGTAGTTACCAAGATTTCTCCTTCTTGGATTTCATCTATTAAGGATTCTAATGAACCGGAGTGGAATTCAAAGTGATCAGGGAAAAACTTTTTTCGAATAGAATCGGATTGCAAAGACAACTTAGCCGTCTCAAAAACATGGTTTGGATTGCCAACACCAGTCACTAAAAAGTATTTTTTATCTTGATTGGACTCGTAGGATTTCAGCAAAAAACTTCGACCAAAGATCACTTCCTTTATAGAAGCTGTAAAATTAGAATGAAAAACGGGAGTTTCGATGCCTACGTGGTTTAGTAAATTCTTATATTTCTCTAACTTCTCTCGATTATTAGAAGTTAGTTTTGTGAACACAATCGCATCGGCTCTTTTGAGATGATGGACTGGTTCTCTTAAAAAACCAATAGGGATTGTAAAACCATTTCCAAAAGGAGAATTTGCATCCAATAAGACAAAATCAAAATCACGGTGCAGTGCTTTATGTTGGAACCCGTCATCCAAAATCACAATATGTTTCGGAGATTGGAATTTGTTGAAATTTAAAAAGGCTTTCTTTCGATCTCGGCCAATGATAACCTGCACGTCTGGAAATGTTTCTTTATGTTGGCTTGGTTCATCACCATAAAGTCTTGGATTTGATTCAATCTGAAGAATGGCTCCTTCCCTACTTTTTTCTGCTTTATACCCGCGAGATAAAATTGTAATCGCATAACTCGGGTATGTTTCTTTAAAAAAATGAACCAAATATTGAACGAAAGGAGTTTTGCCTGTTCCCCCGACAGTGATGTTTCCAACACTGATAACAAGCGCATTAGGCAAATGAAAGGATGTAATCCCCTTTTGTTGCCTCCAAAATAAAAATCGGTAAAACAAACTAAAGGGATAGAGTAGATACAGGAATATTTTCATTGTGTTCCCAACAGGAAACAATCGTTAGCTGTGCCGTTTTTCCAATTCTTTCGCAATGGTAGAGAGACTAATTCCCTTTTCTACCATAAGCACTTCTAAATGAAAAATCAAATCTGCAATTTCATGAATCAATTCTTTTTCATTAGGATTCTTTGCGGCGATGATCACCTCACCTGCCTCTTCCCCAATTTTTTTGAGAATACGGTCAACTCCATCACGGAAAAGTTCTGCCGTATAAGACTTTTCAGGCAATTCTTCCTTACGTTTACGGAGTAGTTCTTCCAATTTCAGTAAAAAATCCATATTTCGACCTTCTAGCGACCATAGAAACTGCCCATTCCATTTCGAAAAAGCGAAAATTGACTGTTCAAACAAATGGGAAAACAATAGAATTCAGTTGATGGTTCGTAAGATTCTGCCAATTTTTTTCTTTCTTTTCTCAAGCTCCTTGTTTGCAGATTCCAATTGGGGAAGTTCAATCCAAAAGGGATTCGAAATAGCAAAACAAGACAAAAAGTTCATTATAGTTGATGTATTTGCAGATTGGTGTACATACTGTTTGGTTTTGGAAAAGGAAATTTTCCCCGATCCAGAAGTAAGCAAAGTATTGGATCAATTCGTTAGGGTTCGGTTAGATGGAGAAGAGTTTCCAAACCTTCGAAAAAAATACAATATAGAAGGTTATCCCACGATCCTATTCATTGACGGAGATGGGAACTACGTCACAAAGATTTCTGGACTTGCCACGAAAGAGGATATACTGGTCGTTTCCAAAAGGATCCTCCAAGAACCGAGTTTGGAATCCTATCTCAAAACAGAACTGAGAAAAAATCAGAACAGCCCCGACATTCATTTTAGGTTGGGCCTACTGTATTTTCAAAACAAAGAATTCGAAAAAGCGGAATTACAATTTACTGAATCCATTCAAAAATCCAAATCTTTACCAGTTCTCAAAGAAAATGCACATTTTAACCTTAACCTGGTAAAATCCATCCATGGGCCTAAAGACTCAGCCGTTAAATCATGGAAAGAATATTTAGAATTATATCCAGCTTCATCCCGCAAAATGACCGCTAAACTTTACTATGGACTTACGTTAAAAGATGCAGGTGAATCTAAACTAGCAAAGTCAATTCTTACAGAGATAAAACCACAATTGGTTTCAGAAACAGATAAAACTATGTGTAACGAGGCTTTGTCGGAAATAGAAAGAGGATTTTAGTCCAACCAAAACTAAACTTGGTTGGACTAAAAGTTTATCGGTTACCGATTGAATAATAAGTAAAACCCAACTCATTCATAAGAGTTGGTTTGTATTGGTTTCTTCCATCAAATACAAGAGGAGTTTTTAGAAGCGATTTTATTTTATTAAAATCAGGTTCTCTAAATTCTCTCCATTCTGTTAATAAAAGCATCGCATCCGCACCTTGGAGTGCAGAATATGCGTCTTTTTTATATTCTACTTTTCCATCAAAATAATACTTTGATGTTTCGGCAGCAGCTGGATCGAATACTTGGATTTTTGCTCCATTTTTATGTAATTCATAAATGAGAGGAATGGAAGGTGCTTCCCGCATATCATCGGTTCCTGGCTTAAAAGCCAATCCCCAAATACCAAACGTTTTTCCTTTCATATCAGTTGATTTAAAGTGTTCGAAAATTTTATCGGTCAAACGAGTTTTTTGTTTTTCGTTTACATCTTCCACTGATTGAATGATATGCATAGGTGCTTTTACTTCTTCTGCGGTTCGAAGTAAGGCTCTCACATCTTTAGGAAAACAAGATCCACCATAACCAATCCCCGCGTATAAAAACTGACGTCCAATTCTTGAGTCAGTTCCCATTCCCTTTCTTACATCATCATAGTTTGCACCTAACGCATCACATAAATTTGCAATCTCATTTACGAATGAAATCTTTGTGGCGAGGAAGGCGTTACATGCATATTTTGTAAGTTCTGCGGAACGAATACTCATTGTAATGATTGGGTTGCCGTTAAGAACAAATGGAGAATACAATTCGCTCATTTTTTTGGCTGCTTTTTCTGATTCAGCGCCGATCACAACTCTTTCCGGTCGCATAAAGTCATCAATCGCAGCACCTTCTTTTAAGAATTCTGGATTAGACACAACATCAAACGGGTGTTTTGTGTTTTTTGCAACAATTGCTTTCACTTGGTCTGCAGTTCCAACAGGAACCGTTGATTTATCTACAATGATTTTATATCCGTTCATTGTTTTACCGACTTCTTCTGCGACGGCAAAAACAAATCGCAAATCAGCAGAACCGTTGTCAGAGGTTGGTGTTCCAACAGCGATGAATACAAATTCCGAAGACTCAACTCCATCCTTCAAGGAAGTGGAAAAATGTAACCTTCCTTCTTTGTGGTTGCGTTCCACAAGTTCGGAGAGACCAGGTTCGTAAATGGGAATGATCCCTTGTTTTAGGTCATTGATTTTCTTTTCATCTTTATCAATACAAATGACGTCATTGCCATACTCTGCAAAACAGGTACCTGCTACGAGGCCCACATATCCGGTTCCGACCACACAAACTTTCATAGGATTTCCAGAATTTAGGTTTTTCCTTTGAGGGAAACCGTTTTTCTATTCCGATTTGGAAACGGTTTGGATTTGGAATTCCGTAGGTAAATGGCAAAGGCCTACGAATTTTTCGATTTTTCCTCGTTCTACCTCAAAGTCCAAAATGGATTCGGCCCAAAAATAGCTGCCTTCCATATGGGTCTCTCCTTTATGGATGGAAACTCCCAAACTGTATTTCCCATCACTAAATTGGATGGGGAATTGGAATTCGACAACAATACGTTCCAACTCTTGGATCTTCACATTTCGTTTGCCCAAGTGGTATGAATTGGTTCCAAAGATACGGATCCCCTTTTCACTATCGATATGGAATCCAATGGTAGCATCGCTTATCGTTTTTGTTGTTTGGAATTCTATTCGCAGAGTGGCTGTGGCTCCCAGGAAGTGATGGTTTGTGTCCAATCCCTTATCATTCCGGAGTGAAACCAAAACATTTTGGATCGATTCCGAATTTGGAACTGAGGAAGGTTCTGCTTTTTTGGCCAAGACATGCATATATTCTTCGATGGCAAGTCTTGGACTTCCATCAAACAACAAACTGCCATGGTCCAGAAGGATTGCTCTTGTACAAAAATAAGAGATGAGTCCAAGATCATGGCTCACAACCAAAATACAAGACCCAAGATTAGAAAACTCTTTGATTCGTTTCAAACATTTTTGTTGGAAACTTGCATCACCAACGGCTAAGGCTTCGTCCACAATTAAGATGTCTGGGCGTTTTGCAGTTGCGAGACTAAAACCAAGACGCATAGCCATTCCGGAACTATAATTCTTTAAAGGGGAATTTCGAAATTCTTTCAACTCAGCAAATTCAAAAATAGAATCGATTAGTTCTTTGATCTCAGATGGTTTATATCCCCAAACAAGGCCGTTGTAATATACATTTTCTTCACCAGAAAGTTCTGGATTGAATCCAACACTGAGTTCGAGGAGAGCCCGAACCGAGCCATTCACAACCAGATTTCCTTTATCTTTACTGATAACACCCGTAATTAATTTTAAGAGTGTTGATTTGCCTGCTCCATTTTTTCCGATGATTCCTAAGATTTCGCCAGAACCAACACGAAGATTTAACGATCGTATGGCGGTAAAATTTAAATCAATGCCGAAATATCCGAAACTGATTCCTGCTAATATTCGTTTCCAAGGTCTTGAAAATCCATGGTAGTCCTTAGTTAGATTTTCTAAAACAACAGAAGGCATAGATCAAAGATGGTCCAAAATGACCGACTGAAATTTACGTTTCGCAAGTAAATATACGAGAAGGAAAAAGAAGAGAAAAGGTAAAATTTGAATCCAATCAAATTGTGGAGTGTAACCCGAAATGACAGAGGTTCGAAAGATATCCAAAGGAATGGTAAAGGGATTAAAACGATTCCATTCTTTTAAATACCCAGTAGGATAATATAAAACCGGGATTCCCCAGAATATCAACTGACTCACCAAACGGATAAGAGGTGATATATCTTTTAACAAAATATTTAACCTTGAAAGATAATGGAGAAGTAACATCAAATACAACCCGGCAAAAACAAGAATGGTATACCCAAAAAAAATTCCAGACAGGTTTAGTTTACCAGAATAAGCCAGATATAAAAATACTGGAATGGAAGTGACTAAACTGTGGATGAGAAACTGAACATAAGGAATCCATAAAAACAAATCGATTCCAAGACTGGAACGTTTGAGTAAACTTCGGTTATCAGTGAGAATCCCTGTACCACGAACCAAAAGTTCTTGGATGGGGATCCAATAGAGGAGCCCTGTTAAAAGATAAGCAGTGAAATCTTCTTGTGTGGAGGGGGTTTTTAAGTTGAGCACCAAAAAAACCAGTGCGTACAAACTAATGAGTACTAGGTTCTGCAAAAACATCCAGGAGATTCCTAAAAAGGATCCTGCATACTGCAGTGCGTAGTCTCGTCGAACGAGAGCCCAAAGTATGGAAACTTTCTCCATACTTTGATTGTCGGCCATAGGCCCCCAGTTCTAGAACGGGAAGCCTGTTTTTGGTCCTACATCCTTTTCAGGTTCTTTTGGCCAAGAGTGGAGAGAGATGGGGACACCCATTCTCCATTTTGAACCACTTCCCCTTGGAAAGCTTCCAGTAAATACTCTTCAAAGGTCTTCCCAGTTTGGTTCTGGGAAAATCCCTTTTTCGGGCCCTGGCCTGCGAGGCCTTGGTCCTTGTGGCGGTTGTAAGCGGGTTGTTGGATGGATCGAACGATCATAGGTTTTTCCTCCCCGTCATCATGTTAGACGACATAAAACTAAAAAATAATACCAATAATATACTAAACGCTTGTTTACACTACTTAACATTTGGAAAGTTAAGTCAATATTTTTTTCACGTCTTTATCGGTTTCTATATATAAATTTAGCATTCCCCTGGGACAAAACCCGCCCTTGTTTGATTTTTTTTCACTGGGAGGTTAAGAATATGTCCCTTTTTAGAAAAAAGCAATCGGACTTCGGGCAAAAAATGGAAAATTCAGACCCCAATCCTGGTGGATTGGCAGAAAATTGGGATAATTTTGTGGATTTCTTTCGTACAGACTTTGTCTGGCGTAGAAAAAAAGCCGGACCAAGTCACCATCCCACAACTTTTAAAAGCAGGGTTCCCACCCCATTTGGCCGCTGCTTGGAAAGAAAAGTCCAAACAACCCCCGG
Organism: Leptospira bourretii; assembly: GCF_004770145.1. NCBI lineage: Bacteria > Pseudomonadati > Spirochaetota > Leptospiria > Leptospirales > Leptospiraceae > Leptospira > Leptospira bourretii. Next base: position 162,870 of record NZ_RQFW01000024.1, read on the forward strand.
AAAAATTTTTAGAATGGAAAAAATCGCTCAAAGGAAAGGAGGCAGCCCTTGTTTCCAAGGTATGGAAAGAACAAAAAATTACACTTTACGACAACAAACAAAAGTTTGCTGGTAACAAAACATTCAAAAAGAACAAAAGTTCCCTCTCGAAAGAAGACAATACAAAAACCAAAGAAGGGTTCGATCCTACTTATGAAATTTTTTTTGGAATGAGTTACCAAAATTTAGATGTAAGGTATCTACCAAGAAAAGAAAAAAATCATTCCTCCGTGTTTCTCGGCGGACGAGGGAAAGGACAAATTTGGATTTTGGAAAAACGAGATGAAGAATTTTCTTACGGAGTCAACCTAACATACCAAACATTTCGATTCACATCGGGGAATCGTTATAAACCAATTCCCCACTTTTACTTTGCAAAAGATCCAAACTTTTATTCTCAATTGGAACGAACTGGTTCTCCTCTCCCCCAACCCATTACACTTTCTAATTTCTTCGGGTACCGGTTATTATTAGATACAAAAGAATATGAACTTGGGATTTATCATGCAAATGCATTTTCATCTTATCCTGGACTTTATTTTGTATCACCAAACAAATCCTATTCGGGTGTTTGGTCAGCCGGAGATAACAAATCCAGTTTCTACATCAATGATGTTTGGAATTCCAAAGACTGCGGTACTCACCGAATCCAATCCGAATCCATATACAACAAACAAGAATCCGTTGGGTTTGTTTATTTAAAATCAGAGTTCCTTGAGTCCAAATTCTTCCTTGATGCTACCGTGTATAGGGACTCACCCCTTCTTTATGGAATGGTATCACCCGATGAAGTGAGGCCACAAATCCCACAAAACCTAGGTTACTCAAGAATGAGTTTCAAACATTTAGTTGGATCAGAGTTTTTAGGTTCCATGGAAGGACATCGGTATGAAAATGGAAGGTCAGGATTTTTTCCATTTTTCGTAAGCGAATGGGGAAACCTAATTTATCGGTATCGGGAATACAATGAGTCAGGGAACTACCATTGGAATGAAATTGGAAGAGCTGCATTTTATGAATGGAGAAAGGAAAAAGCGGTACTTTCCTTTGGATTTGAATCGAGAGAGAATGGAGGCCAGTGGGAAGGAAAACTAGCGATTCCTTTTGGAACTAGTAACTTACTTGAGTTCAGTGGTATTTTCAGAGAAGGGCAACCAAAAACTAGAGCATGGTTTGAAAACTGGACTTATGCTACTGATTTTAATATCAACTTAACCGATAGACAAGAAATCATCAAACTCAAATGGGTGAGTCCGTTTATTTCACTAAACGTGAGTTATTCGGAAAAAGAAAATGACCCCAATCCCATTTTATTTATCAACTTTCAGTTATTACATAAAATTGATCTTTAATAGAGAAGATCATCGGTTCTAACTTCTATATATTCAATAAGCTTAAAGATAGGAACCGATTGTCTGTCGGCAAATTCTTTTGGTTCTGCGGGGAGTTTTTTAGGTGTGGGCAGAGAAGAACGTCTTCCTCTTTCATCTACTGAATAAAAATAATATCCGATCCATTCCCCTTTCACTCGGTAAGGATTGCCAAAAAACAAATCCTTCACAAAAAATTCAGCATCCAAATCGAATTTATTCCGTCTGTATCGGTAATGAATTTCATCCCCGTTTAAGTCATAAAAAACAACAAAATCCCCTTGTTTACCCTTATAAAACAATTTCCATTCCAAGGGAAAAGTCCCCGATTTTTGGAACTCTGATTTTCCATCCAAAATTCTTTTTTCAGAACGGGAAATTGGCCCCGTATAACGACCGTCATCTTCTGCATCAATAGAAATTCCCGAAAATGCAAAAAGGAAAATCAGTAAAGAAGTGAACACTCTCCAATTCATTTGGGTTCTTCTTCCGATTTTTCTTCCGATGGTTTTTCTTCATCGGGAACGGTTTCTTTCCCATTGATTTGGTCAATGGCTTTTTTGGCAGCCTTCTGCACTTTCGGGCTTGGGTCCCGGTCTCTTTTGTATTCCAATAATTCTAAAGCTTTGGGATCTTTTAGATTTCCCATAAACTCGATGGCACGTAGTCGCACCATACTATCATCATCACGAGCAAATTCATTTAGTTCCTGAAATACTTCTTTGTCACCCATGGTCACAAGAGCGCCAATCGCATAAATTTTTAAGGATTGGGCTTTTTTTGCATCCAACTTACCTGCTGTTTTTTTAAGAGAGTCAAGTAGTTCATATAACTTTGGTTTTGCTGTCTCTGATTTTAATTTCCCCAATGTATTCATCGAATAACATCGCAAAGTAGTCGGTTGGATTTCATCAAATGCAACTTCCATTAGAGCGGATTCTGCATCAGAATAAAGCACTGATCCAAAATACAAAGCAATTTGACCACGCATGTCGGCGTTATTAAATTTTTCACGAAACTTGGTTTCCAAAAAAGGAGCAGCGGTTTTTCCCTCTGGCAATTCCCCTAAAGCACTGATGTAGAGGCTCAGTGAATTGGAATTTTTTGTAAAATCTTCCTTTTTTACTTTTTCGAGTAAGGGGTTTGTGGCTTCCGCTAATTTCATTTTTTTAGCAGAAGTGACAGCTTGTTTGGCAACGTCTTCATTTACATCTTCAAACAAACCAATGATGCTGTCTTTGTTTTCTTTTAGATCCAAATCACCAATGGTTTTTAAGAGAACAATTTTCATCCCCATGTCTTTTTCTGTTTTTAATTGTTCACCAACTAAGGTATAAAGTTCACCTGCACTTTCTTTGGGAAAACGAGTGAGCTCACCTAATGCTTGTTTTCTTTCTTGGCTTGTTCCATAACGAACCATTTTGGAAAGGACATCTTTTTTTTTGGTGATTTGTTCTGGACTGAGTTCTTTCTCCTTCCCCCAAACAGAGGAAAGAGAAAAAAAGGCCAATAAAATTAAGAAGAGATTTTTTTTACTGCTGCTGAGATTCCAATTCGATGATGCGACGGTTGAGGGCTTGGATGAGATGTTGGTTTTCCAAGTTTTGCCTGAACTTATCAAGTAGGTCTTTGATGTCTTTGGAGAGTTCTTCAATGTTCCAAGGTTTTTCGACATACCGACTAAGTCCCCCGTTATTAATGGCGTAAATTGCAGAATCTAGTCCCGCCTGGCCTGTCAGTAGGATTTTGATCGCATCAGGAAGACGGTGGTGCACCTGCTCCAAAAATCGATCCCCTTTCATTCCAGGCATCACTTGGTCAGAAACAATCAACTCTACGATGTCGTTGCTACTGATGATTTCGTCGATGAGGGAAAGTGCTTCTTCGGCACTGCCGGCAGTCTCGATGATATGGGATTCGCCAAATCGAGCCAGAAGTTGTTCTGCAAGCGTTTCCAATACCGATACTTCATCATCGACACATATAATATAACCTTTACTCATTTGGGACCCTTTCCTTGGAACAATACAACCCTAGTTCTTTTATGTCGATTCAGTTTTGTGGCAATTTGTAGATAGTTTTTGGTGGAACTGTGTCAAGAAGAGGGACCCTCCAGATATCCTTGGCATACTCCCGAATCGTCCTGTCAGAAGAAAACTTACCTGACCTGGCTACATTCAAAATGGATTTTTTTGTCCAAGTGGTTTCGTCCAGATAATCTCTCGCCACCAAGTTTTGGGTTTCGTCATAGGCATTAAAATCAGCCATCAGTAGATAATTGTCAGTATAATACAAACTATCATAAATGGGTCCAAAAATTCCTGGTTCACCCATAGAGAAGAAATTCTCCCGGATCATGAGAAGTACCCGGTGCAGTTCATCGTTTTTGCGTATGTAATCCGCTGGTTGGTATCCTGCTTCTTTCAAACGAAACACTTCTTCTGTATGGAGTCCGAAGATGTAAATATTTTCAGGCCCCACTTCCTCAAGAATTTCCACATTGGCCCCATCCAAAGTTCCAATGGTCAATGCACCGTTTAACATAAATTTCATGTTACTGGTTCCAGAGGCTTCGGTTCCTGCAGTTGATATTTGTTCAGATAGATTGCTGCCTGGAATGATTTTTTCTGCTAAACTCACTCTGTAGTTTGGTAAAAAAACCACTTTCAATCTTTCCGCCACATCGGGATCACGATTGATGACCCATGCCACGTTATTGATGAGTTTGATGATGAGTTTGGCCATATAATAACCAGGGGCAGCCTTACCACCAAAAATTACGGTTCGTGGTGTCATTTCACGAGATGGATTTTCTTTGATCCTCCTATACAAAGCAATCACTCTCAAAATATTGAGTAGTTGGCGTTTGTATTCATGAAACCGTTTGATTTGTACGTCGATGAGTGATTTTGGATCGATGGTGATTCCTGTTTCACTTTTGATGAGTTTCGACAATTCATCTTTTGCAGTCTGTTTTACCATTCGCCAATCATTTTGGAAATCGGCTTCATCTACAAAGGATTCTAATTCTTTTAATTTCGAAAGATCAGTCGTAAATCCGTTTCCAATTCGTTTGGAGATTAGGTTCGCCAAACTTGGGTTTGATTGGAGTAACCAACGACGTGGGGTGATCCCATTGGTTTTGTTATTAAATTTTTCAGGGAAAACTTTGGTAAAGGCCTGGAAAATGGTTTTTTTGATAAGTTCCGAATGAAGTTCGGCAACCCCATTGACCCGATAAGATCCAATGACAGCCAAGTTTGCCATACGAATCCTTTTTTCATTTCCTTCTTCTATGATGCTGACTCTTTGGATTTCCTCATCGGACAAAATCCCTTTGTTCCGAACCTCAGTCAAAAACCGGTGGTTGATTTCATAAATGATTTCTAAATGTCTTGGAAGGAGTTTTTCAAAAAGTTCCACTCGCCATGTTTCCAAAGCTTCTGGCAAAACCGTATGGTTGGTATAAGAAAAAACTTTAGTGACGATCTCCCAAGCTGGCTCCCAATCCATCTCTTCATTGTCGAGAAAAATTCGCATTAGTTCTGCAATCCCAATGCTTGGATGGGTATCATTCAATTGGATGGCTACAAAGTTAGGAAGTTCTTTCAGATTTTGATTCGATTCACGATACTGAATTAAAATATCTTGGAGAGAAGCACAAACCATAAAGTATTGTTGTTTGAGTCTTAGCACCTTTCCTTGTTCGGTGGTGTCATTGGGATACAATACTTTGGAAATATTTTCGGAAATAGATTTATCTTGTACGGCTTTCATATAATCACCGTGGTTAAAATAATCCAAATTAAATTCTTCTGAAGATTTGGCGGCCCAGAGCCTTAAATAGTTCACCGTACTCGTGTTAAATCCAGGGATGGGATAATCATGTGCAGAAGCAAGAACCGTTTCATCAGGAACCCAATCATGTTGGATTTTTCCTTTCCCCGAAACCCTTGTTTCTGTATGACCAAAAAAACCAACAGAAAAGGAAATATCTGACCTTACCACTTCATAAGGAACCCCGTCTGCATCCCAGTGGTCGGGCATTTCCAATTGGCTTCCATTGGCAATGATTTGGTTAAAAATTCCATAATCATATCGAATTCCATACCCAAACCCAGGGACATTCAGTGTGGCCATTGAATCTAAAAAACAAGCCGCAAGCCGGCCAAGGCCACCGTTACCAAGTCCTGCATCGGTTTCAAATTCTAAAACATCCGTTAGTTCAAAACCAATCCCTCGAAGCATCACTTGGATGGTTTCGTATAACCCCAGATTGATGAGAGCATTCATAAGAGTGCGGCCCATTAAAAATTCTAATGAAAAATAAAACACTCGTTTGGGATTTTCATTACGATAACGTTCGTGAGTGACATTCAAACGATCGATTAAAAAGTCTCTGATGGTATGTCCAAGTGCTTTGTATATATCTTCGTTTTTAAGATTGAATCTGTTTTTGCCAATGGTATATTCCAAATGGTGGGCAAATTGTTTTTCCATCGAAGCCAAGTCGGCTTTTTGTTCTTCTGATAAAAGGGTAATTAAACGAGGATTGTTGACAACCATGCTAAAGGATGGTAAAGAACCCGAGAAAGAGATTCAAGTAAAAAGAAAATTTTTAATCGCGAGCGCTGACCTTTCGTTCCAAAGTAAGTACTGCATCTTTCCCGATTTTATGTTTGGCGAACCAACCTTGGTTGACTTCCAAAGCATACATCGCCGGTTTTCTTGCATTATAAACTTCTTCGGTTTGGTTGGGTTTCATATCGAATGATTCTAAAAGTCGCATATCTTCTGAAAAATAACCAATCGACAAAGGGATAAGGGTGTTCTTCATCCAAAAACTTAAAAAATCGGAACGAGGAAAAACAAAAAGCATTCCTTCATCCTCTCCGAGTTTCGTACGATACATAAGACCTGTGGCTCTCGTAGAAGGAGTGTTGGCAATTTCTAATTTCAAAACACGGTCAGCTACACTCCCGAAAAGAACCTCGGGAGTATTGGTTTGTGACGGAAAGGATTCTGCCTGTTTACAAACAGAAAGAATAAGTAAAACGAGTAGAATTCCAATCCGTGTTTTCATAGATTAACCTTTGAAGTTTGGTTTTCTTTTTTCGAGGAAAGCAGAAAGACCTTCTTTCGTTTCTTCGTCGGCAAACCTTCCACCAAAAAGTTGTTTTTCCCAATCCAATCCACGATCCATATTGGTTTCTAAACCTTGGCGAATAGCAGTTTTTGCCGCCTTAATCGCGTTAGGTCCACGAGACAAAATAGTAGAAAGTGTTTTTTCGGATTCGTTTAATAACTCTGCTGGGTCGACAACCTTATTGATCAGGCCAAGTCTATATCCTTCGTCCGCAGAAATCATATCCCCGGATAGAATGAGTTCTGTAGCTCTTCCCACTCCAATGAGTCGAGGAAGTCTTTGGGAACCACCAAATCCTGGAAGTAAACCAAGTGTCACTTCAGGTAAACCTAATTTGGCAGAAGCTACCGCATAACGGATATCACATGCCATAGCCAACTCCATTCCTCCACCCAAACAAAATCCATTGATAGCAGCAATAGAGATAAGATTTGATAATTCCATTTTTCTAAAAACAGTTTGTCCAAGTTCAGAAAAAGCCTGTCCTTCCCGAACATTAAACTCTTTCATTTTAGCAATGTCTGCCCCAGCCACAAAAGCTTTTCCCTCTCCAGTCAGAATGAACCCTCTTACGGCTGGATTGGATTCCAATTCTTCCACCATCTCACCGATCTGTGTGATGACTACGTCGTTCAGTGCATTTAAGGCCTCTGGCCTTTTGATGGTAACAAGAGCAAAATTGGATTTAATTTGGATATCTAAAAAAGACAAATGAATTCTCCTTATTCTTCTACTTCCAATATGAGAAACATGGTGTCATCAGAAAAACTATCGAGTCCGTAGTTGGTTTTTAATTCGGTGAGTAACCTAAGTTCCAGTTCTTTGATATTAGAACTTTGTCTGTGTCGATTGAGAAGTGCCAGTAGGCCTTCAGTTCCCAAGGAATTTCCTTCTGGATCTGTCGATTCAATGAGACCATCCGTATAAATAAAAAAACGATCACCTGAAGCAATGGGCATTGTTTTTTCGGAAATTGGAGGGATTTTAATATTGAACCCAAGAATCGCACCTTGGGTTTCCAATTCCTGAAAGTCTTCCCCTTTGTGTGCCAAAATCAAATAGGGATGGCCTGCATTTCCCAGGGTTAATTTTTTTTCGATAAAATCAAAAAATAAATAAATAGCAGAGGCATGGTATTTGTTTAAGTCATGAGCCAAACGATCATCTAAATAATCCATGAGTTTGGCTGGAGCTGTTTTAAAACGATAAGGAATGGTGGATACAAGGACTTTCATGATGGATGCAACCATCGCAGAAGAAATTCCATGACCTGCCACATCGGTTAAAAAAACTCCAACGTTTCCTTCCCGGAGTTGTACAAAATCAAAGAAGTCACCACCGATGACATTGGGACTTTTTCGATAATAAGTAAAAGCAAGACTAGGAATTTTGATATTACCAGGGAAGAGTGCATCTTGTACTTTTTTTGCAAGTTCTAACTCGTGTAACATAAACCTTCTTTCTTCCGAAAGATTGTACATGTCTGTTGTGTCTTTTCGTTTGTTTAAAACAAAAACAGTTCCGAGAGTCGCACTCCCCCAATACACTAAAATCAAAAAGTATTTACTAAAAAAAGAAAACTGATCAGAAACAGAAGAAGGTAAATTAAATATATAAACAATATGTAATATAGAAAAATAAAAAGCGCTCAGGATACATGCCTTGGGATCAAGCCTTGTGCTATACAAAAGAATGGGAAAAATAAAAGACATGAGATAGGAGTTTAATAAATAAAAACTCCCAAGGGATGGGAAGGAATGGATTCCCAACATAAAAACTACATATACAAGACCATCTCCTACAAACCCACTGAAGTAAATGACTCTTTGGATCGGAATATTTTTTGTATAAAACTGTAATAGTAGAATCAGCCGAGCGATCGATACACCAAGAAGATACGGCAAAATTCGCATTTGGATTTCGGAAAACGGAGGTGCAATTAATAAGGAATAAACAATGATATGAGTGATAAAAATATAAAAGGTATATTCTTTATCATAGCGGGCTTCTACTAACTTTAAAATCTCCCATTCTGATTTAGTAGGTTTACGAAAGATTTCTTTAAAGTATAAATAAAACGAACGTGTCAATCAGGGTTCTCCCCATACCAAAGTTTGGATCTCTGATCCATTCAAGGTGATGGTGAAAGGTTTTCCGGAATCCAAATACTTGTCCATTTGATTCGCAAGTTCGAACGCTTTTTTCTCATCTTCCATTCGGAAGAAAAAAGGGTGAGACAGGGCCTTATAATTGTAGGGGAATCGTTCGGAAACAATGAGTGTCACCCGGTAATGGTCGGGCCTCCTTTCCATTACAATATGAGAGACTTCTTTTCTAGTTAAAATCCGAACATCAGGTCGTAAATTCCACGGATTGATTTCAGCGAAAAGGATTCCGGGTAAAAAAAAGCATAGACCAACAAATCCTTTCATATAGAAATACAATCGGCAAATGCGAACGAATCCTTACATCATATCCCTCTTTCCTTTTCTTTTTTGGGTCTGCACACCCAATTCATTTTCCCTTCCCGAAAACCCGTATGCCAGTTGGGCAAAAAATAATATTGGATTACAATCAAAGAATCTTCCGCAGATCCAAGGCAGTTGGAATACAAGAGTTTATCCTTTGGATTCCAAACGGTTGGACACTCTCACAAACATCAATGCCATCGATGGAATTGCAGACGTTCCCAAACCCACTAAGGATTTATCTCCCTGGAAAAAAGAACTAGGCCAAATGAATCAATCCATGCCAAAAGAACTCAGTAGGCTTTTGGATTCTTATGTTTACGGAATATTTTTTGTCACAGACTTAGGTTCCACAGGACTCACAGGGATTGTCAGAGATGAGCAGGGAAAACCAATCGGTGGGATCTTATTTTTAGATTCGGGTCTCCTCATCCAAGGTTGTAATGACTGGGCCACAAAAAAAGAATCTACAGCTTTTTTACCTTCTAAGGAACATTCCATCCAAGTCCACTTAGATGATTCTAATTCCAAAGAAATTGCACTTCGATTCATCATCTTACATGAGTTAGGCCATATTTTATCCATCGTTTATAAACAACTCCCCGATTTTTCAGAAGCACAAAGAGATTTTAGAAAATTTCCTCTCTTCGATGGAATATGGTGGTCGGAAACTGAGTCTCCCTACGAAGCCACTTTTTTTCCCGAAAGAAACAAAATCAAATTTTACCAAAGTTCTCCAACTCTTTCCTTATTTCCAGAAGGAAAACTAATTTATAAAAAACTAACCAATACTGGGTTTGTTTCGTTATATGCAGCAACAAATGCAGATGATACCTATGCAGAAGCATTTGCACAATATGTACATGTGTTTTTATACAAAAAAGAATATAAGGTTATCCTAACTTCCAATGGAAATTCGGAAACAATCCTCCTCGATCCGATTCGAAAAGAAGGAGGGAGAAGATTTCGTGAAACATTCCAAAACATTTTTGCAAATCAAAGTCCTTAGTTTTTTATTTCTGATTCTTATCATAACGTCCCCTACTTGGTCGGAAACAAAACTCGATGAAACAAAACCTCTCCTCATTGAAACGAATACAGAAATTGTATCGGACTTTCTTTGGAGAGGAAATTCCTTCGCAGGGGAAGCCGAAAACCGTAGGAATGGTGCCACCTACCAAAGTTTTACTTATGCCCCAGCTCTCCAACCCAGTATCAATGTTTGGTCACCGGAAAAAAAATTCCAATGGTCCCTTTTTGGAAATTTCCAACTAACAAACAGAGACGATAGAGATTCGGATAGGCGTATATTCCAATCAAAACCTGGTGGTGTTGGGCCTTCTTATTTGGGAGAAGAGGCAAAATTTTATGATCCGTACGACCAGGACCCTTGTGTTCGTTCCATCCAAGAAAGAATCTCAAACGGCGGAGAAGGAAACGATCCTTGTTTGGGATACAGTCCAAATGGTGGTTATGGTCCGAAAAAAGAACCAAACGGTAACAAACGATCGGACGGAATGTTTTTTTCCATGAGTTATCATTTTGATCCCAGTCGTTATGGAGATTTTGTGGTTGGGATTTGGTTTTATAATACATTCCAAAAAACACCCAATTCAATTCTTGCTCCGAACACTCAGAAACAAAATCCTTATGTTTCAGGAGGACCATCTAACATACAAAATGCGAATAATCCTGACGCCATCACACGGCTTGTTTGGCACGAATACTTTGTACAATGGAAACTTCCCTTTCTAAAAATAGTGAAACCTACCCTTTCCTACTACACGCAGTATTCTACTGAGAATGGCGGACTTATGTCCGGAAAAAATTATCTTTCCTTAAGTGCTTCCTATACATTTCGAGAAGAAGAATTTTTTCGGATTATGCCTCATTTCAATTTAGGTTATGCCATGAGTAATAATGCGGTTGATAATCGCAACGGAATCCAAGACATCACCACATCCACTTCCTTTTTCTTTGGTGATTTTTTTATCAAACTAGCACATATCTTTCGTCCGGACCTCTACCTTTGGGACACAAATAATTATTATGGATATGCGGGAGGTGATCCCAACAAAGCACACTGGAACCGAAGTTCAGAAGATGGAAAAGTAACCAATCCTTCTCGGATTTATGGTGCGGACAATACCTCAATTCTTAACTCAATCGAACAGATCAATACCGGGAATTCCCTTGTGGATGCATTTGCAAAAACTTGGCTCAGAGAATCATATACCCTACAAAAAATCCCATCTCATTTATTCTATGTTAGCTTAGGATATTCAAAAACATTTTAGTTCCACTTTGTCCGGTTTGTTTTTTCCTAATTTAATATTAGGAAAGGCTTGACTAACCCAATTCATAAATTAAAATTCCGTCCACCTCTAGGGAAAAACTATGAAATGGATTCACGATCTTAAAATTCGAGTCAAATTACTTTTGGCTTTTATGGTAACCATTCTATTGATGATTGTTGTCGCAGGAGCTAGTTTCTATTCGGCACGTCAAATTTTAGCATCACTTCATACTGTGTTTGAAGATCGAGTGGTGCCAATTAGCCAAATCAAAGAAGTTTCTGATGCCTATTTGATTGGAATTGTAGATTCCGCCAATAAGGTCCGATCCAAAAAAATTACAGTGGAAGAAGCACTGGAATCAATTAGAGAATCAGAAGCCAAAGCAGATGCAGTTTGGAAAGTATATCTCGGAACCTATCTTGTTCCCGAAGAAAAAGCGATCATTGATCAGATGGAAAAAGAATTTCCCCCACTCAAAGCCGGGGTCAAACAACTCCGCATCCTCCTAGAAACAAGAAACGAAGTCGAACTTGAAAAATTTGTCACTGTGGATATGTATCCCATCTTTGAACCACTCACACACCACCTAGATGATTTGATTCGTGTTCAATTGAAAGTGGCCAAAGAAGAATATCATAAATCAGAAGCACAATTCAAAAGTTCTTTAGCCATTGTCACTGCAGTAGTTGCCATTGCTTTTGTTTTGGTGTTTGTCATTGCGATCTTTTTCTCCGATTCCATTGCCGCTCCTATGAAAAAAATTGTAGAAGTTGCACAAACCGTTTCCATCGGAGATTTGGATGTTGATTTAGAAACAAAACATAAAACTCATGGCAATGCAAAACACTTAGAAGGAAACGAAATCCAACAACTTTCACAAGCCTTTATGGAACTTGTTTCTTTTATCAAAGAACGAGCCGAACACTTAGAACGGATTGCTAATTCTGATCTCAGTGCAGATGTCACACTCAAATCTGAACGAGACCAATTGGGTTTAAGTTTACGTCGTATGCTCATTAATTTGTCTGATGTAGTGGAAAAACTATATTTTTCCTCACAAGAAGTGGATTTGGGAGCACAACAATTAGCGGATGCCAGCACTTCTCTTTCAGAAGCAGCCAGCGAACAAGCAAGTGCTGTAGAAGAAATTTCAGCAACCCTCACGGAAATCAGTAACAGTTTCCTTGCAAATGCAGAAAATGCAGAAAGGATGACGGAATTTTCAGAATCAACCGCAAAACAAGCATTAGAAGGAAATTCAAAAATGAAAGATCTCGTCTCTGCAATGGGAGAGATTAGTAATTCTTTTGATCAAATTTCAAAAATCAACAAAGTCATCAATGATATTGCATTTCAAACCAATATCTTAGCACTCAATGCAGCGGTAGAAGCGGCAAGAGCAGGACAACATGGGAAAGGATTTGCTGTCGTCGCAGAAGAAGTTCGAAATCTTGCTCAAAAAAGTGCAAATGCTGCTGACGAAACCACCCTACTCATTGAGTCTTCGATGAAAAAAGTAAAACTAGGAAATGATGCTACTGAAAAAACAGCCGAAGTTCTTGGCCAAATTTCAGATAGTGCTGAAAATGTAAGTAATCTCACAAAAGATTTAGCATTATCCATTCATGAACAAAAATCTGCCGTTTTACAAATCACCCAAGGAATTGACCAGGTAACAACCGTCACATCAACGACTGCTGCATCTGCGGAAGAAGTGGCCGCCTCCAGTGAAACCCTAAAACGACAAGTTGAAATTATGCGTTCTGTGATCATGAGTTTCAAATTGAAAGATGATGGGGCCAAATCAACAGCCCTCACTCGGGTCGAAAGACCAAGAATCGTACTGTAGGCCAGTGATGAGTCAGCAATTAAAATCATGGGACATGGACGCAGATGAAGATACCATGAAAGATTTGTATCTTTGTTTCAGTTTGGAAAATAGGGATTATGCTTTTGAAGTTCGCCACCTAACAGAGATTTTGGCTCTACCAGCCATTACTACAATCCCTGGAACGGCACCTTTCCTAAAAGGTGTAATCAATATACGGGGAAAAATCATACCAGTGATGGATGTTCGAATGCGATTTGATATTCCATTTAAACCCTATCACGAAAGAACTTGTGTACTTCTTGTTGAGTTGGATGGTTTGCCTCTTGGTTTGATCGTCGATACTGTAAACGATGTTTTGCGGATTCCTTCAGAAAATATAGATTTAGCTCCAAAAATTGGAGAATCCAAATCCTCTCGTTTCATTTATGCAACAGGAAGAGTGGGAGATTCGGTAAAAATTCTAATCAATCTACAAAGATTACTAACGGAAGAAGAAACTGTTTTGATTAAGGACATTCCGGGAAATTAATCCATGGAAAGAGACGATGTATTAGAATATCTTCTAGAAGCACGGGAAACACTTGAAAACATCGAAAAGGATCTACTCCAATTCGAGAAATCAACGTTAGATGGAAGTCTCGTAGAAAGAGATCTACTTGATACATTATTTCGACATTTCCATACTATTAAAGGAAGTTCTGGTTTTTTTGGATTATCCGCTATCGTAAAAATGGCACATGCTGCCGAAAATCTTCTCGATTATTTGCGTAACCATCCAGAAGCGCAAGATGAAGATACTTTAGAACTACTCATCACGGCCCTTGACCACTTAAACGAACTAGTGGAACACGAAGAATCATCTCCTTCTGGTGGTGATTTTTATAAAGAGGAACAAACTCAATTTTTAAAAAAACTAAACGAAAAAAATGATTTAATCCGACTGAAACAAATTCAAACAGAAGAATTCGCTGAACCCAAACAAGAAGAATCTGAGTTTGGATTGTTTTCAGAAACAAAGTTGAGCGAAAATTCAAACGAAGAATTTGGATTGTTTTTAGAAAGTTCGGATCCAAATCCAAAAGAAGAGTTTGGTCTATTTACAAATGATTCTGAACAAGCACCGAAAGAAGAGTTTGGACTGTTCGCAAAAAAAGAAGAAACACTGGGGAAAGAATCTCTTCAAAAAACAGAAGAGATTTTAAAAACGGAAAAAAAACCTGTAATCAAAAAAGACATTCGAATTGATACCGATAAACTGGATTCTCTTCTCGACATTGTTGGGGAAATTGTCATCACAGAGCCCATGGTAACGGATCATCCCGATATCACAAAACTCAAACTTGAAAACTTTCAAAAAACAGCCCTACAGTTAAAAAAATTAATAAGAAACCTTCAGGAAATCACTCTTAGTTTACGGATGGTTCCGATTGCCGGAATTTTCACTCGAATGGAACGTCTCGTGAGAGACACCGCCAAAAAAACAGGCAAACAAGTGTTACTGAGTATCTCCGGAGAAGATACTGAAATAGATAAATCCATCATAGAAGAAATGTATGACCCCTTAGTTCATATCATTCGAAATGCCATTGATCACGGATTAGAGACACCGCAAGAAAGAAAAGAAGCTGGCAAACAACCGCAAGGAACGATCCAACTAACAGCAAACCAATCTGGAAAAGAAGTTTGGATTGAAGTCCGCGATGATGGAAAAGGTCTCAGTCGGGAAAAAATTTTAAATAAAGCCGTATCACTTGGACTCATCCACCAATCGGAAACAGAAAACTTGGAAGACAAAGATGTTTGGGAATTTTTATTTCATCCTGGATTTTCTACTGCAAACCAAGTAACAGATTTATCAGGTAGAGGTGTTGGTCTAGATGTGGTTAGGAAAAATGTAACCACATTAAAAGGATTTGTTGATGTATTTTCGAACTATGGATACGGGACAACATTTCTCATTCGAGTTCCTTTGACTCTTGCCATCATTGAAGGACTTGTGGTTCGTAAATCGGACACTTATTTTATTTTACCTTCCATTGATGTAAAGGAATCCATGTATCTTTCCAATGAACCAATCAACGAATTATATAAAAACAACCATAGTATTCAATATAGAACCAACCAGATTTCCATTGTCGATATAAACTTACTATTTGGAAAAGATTCTGAATTAAACGACCAAAGATCCCTGAAAGAAAAATACTTAATCGTTACAGAATCACACGAAAAACAAATGGGAATTGTTTTTGATGAGATCTTAGGAAACCAGTCAATTGTAATTAAACCCATATCACCAATATTTAAAAATATCAATGGTCTTGCCGGCTGCACCATACTCGGCAACGGTCATGCAGGTTTAATCCTCGATGTAAGAAAACTCATTAGCAATCATTTATCGTCGGTGACTATATGAAAAAACACACAGTCATTGTTGTGGATGATCAAAAATCCGTACGCAGTATGATCAAACGTTGGATTGAATCCGATCCAAATTGGGAAGTGATAGGAGAAGCAGCAAACCCTTTTGAAGCCAGGGATCTCATCGTAGAAAAACAACCAGAGGTTATGACCTTAGATGTTCATATGCCAGGAATGGATGGAATTGTTTTTCTAAAAAAACTTCTCCCACAATACCCAATGCCAGTCATTATGTTTAGTTCCTCCACCACAGAAGGTGCTAGTATAACATTGGAAGCATTGGAAGCAGGAGCCTTTGATTATGTTACCAAACCAATAGGCACTCCTGAAAGTTTAGCCGAAACCAAAGAAGATTTACTCTCAAAATTAAACGAAAGTCTAAACTACAACATAACGAGAGTTAATATTTACCATCAAACAGAACTCCCAAAAACAAAAAAAGAACACCAAAGAACTACCTTCAAAAGAAAATTTATTTTCATTGGATCTTCCACAGGAGGAACAACTGCGTTACGAAATTTATTAAACGACGTGGATGAAACATTTCCACCTATCCTAATTGCACAACATATGCCTGAAAACTTTACTTCATTGTTTGCGCAACGACTCAATTCTGATTTAAAGGTGCAGGTGAAAGAAGCAAAAGACAAAGAAGTTTTACAAACTGGTCATGTGTACATTGCTCCAGGGAATTATCATCTTGGGATTCAAAAAATTGGTGCAGAGTATTATACAAAAATATTCCAAACAGATAAAAAAAATGGGCATAGACCTTCTGTGGATGTTTTATTCGAATCTGCAAACGAATTAGGAATCGCAGAGAATAGTATCGGCATTATACTCACCGGAATGGGTAGCGATGGAGCATCTGGTCTATTGGCATTAAAAAACCAAGGCTGTCTCACCATTGGACAAAACAAAGAAACCTGCGTGGTTTACGGAATGCCAAAAGTTGCCTACGAATTAGGAGCCGTCACATACCAAGTTCCCTTAAATACAATAGTAGAAAAAATTAAGGAAATTGCTTCATTATGATTCCGCATAGTTTGTTATTTGAAAGCGAAAACACAAAACAAGTCACAGAATTATTAGAAGAAATCAATTACACTTTTGAGAGAGTCAATCAATTTGAAGAAATTGCAAAAACTTTGGAAGATGGAAAATTTCACTTTCTTATATTTCACGTTGCAGACATTACAAACGACGACGATCAAAAGAAACTTACAGAACTCACCAAACATTTCCCACAAACACTGATTCTTATCATCACTGACAAAACCAAATGGGATATCACAGCTTCCTTGTTAAAACAACATATGGTTTATGATTTTATCCAAACACCGATAGAGACAAACCATTTCCAATTTACCTTAGATAGATCTCTTCAATACCTTTTAACAAAACTAAAGTCTCAATTCATCAATGAAGCAGAGAATCATCTCTACAAACGTATGGTTGAAATCTTTGATTGGAAAAAATCCCTTTCTCACAAAGAAAACGAAAACATTGCCTCGGACATCATTCACCAAATGAATATCAACCTATTCCAAGGAAGTGGCATTGGAACCTTAATGAGTGTTGTCAGCATTCTAATTTCCAAAGGGAAACTGGATGAAGAAGGGAAAAATTATTTCATACCCAAAGCCATTATGGATTTATTATCTGAAAACTATGACGCTGCAAAAAGTATGTTTGATAGTATGTCCATTTCGCAATCGGTCATCGATGACGAAACCATAGTTGAAAACAAAGAACCCCCACAAAAACTTCTATCCATTATCAACAGAGAAATGGAAATTTTAAATGAAGCTCTCGAAATCAAATCACAAAAATTCAATTTAAGCCAAATCCCAACTTCCGCTGTAGACAAAAAAATTCGTTTTGATGAAACAAAACTCTCTTATGTGATCAGAGAAATTTTACTAAATGCTATCAAATATTCGAAAGAGAAAGATATAATTTATCTAATCTTTTTTCATAAAGAAAACTTTTTAGAATTAAAAGTAATTAATCCTGCCTATCAAAATAACGATGGAACAAACGGAATCCCGGAAAAATTTGAATCCTTCGTTTTTGAACCTTTTTTCAGAATTTCATCTGTAGTTGATGATAGTTATGCAAAATTCGAACAATTCAGATTTGGGCTTGGGTTGCCATTGGTAAAAAAAATTTTAGACCAACATCAATCCAATGTTCAAATTTATAATATAGAAAATAACTTTAGAAATGAAAGTACAAAAGATATATGTTTAACGATTCGATTTCCATTATTTGAAGAGGAGAAATAAAATGGCAAAAATTCTAACAGTCGACGACGCACCAGCGGTTTTAAAAATACTAAACCTGGTCTTAACAACAGAAGGACATGAAGTTACCTCAGCTACAAACGGAACAGATGCACTCCAAAAAATTGAATCATCTAGTTTTGACATAGGTATTTTTGATGTGAATATGCCAGGAATGACTGGGATTGAGTTAACGGAAAAAGCTCTCAAAACAGACAATGGTAAATCTATGAAAATCGTAATGCTCACAACTGAATCCAGTGATGAAATGAAAAATAAAGGAAAGGCAGCAGGTGCCGTGGGTTGGCTTGTCAAACCTTTTGCAAACGAATCTTTAGTGAAGCTCATTTCTCAGCTAACATAACCAAACGATGGCATCTATCCTCGTAGTCGATGACTCTTCTGCAGTTTTAAAGATTGTACGATTGGCCCTGAGTAGCCAGGGCCATACAGTCATTACCTGCGATTCAGGAGAAAAGGCTTTAGAAATTCTAAAGGCAGACCCATCCATTAGTCTTGGAATTTTTGACTTCAATATGCCGGGACTAAGTGGGGTAGATTTAATTCGTGAAACTAAAAATAACGTAATTACCAGCAATTTTAAATTATTAGTTTTATCTGTAGAAAACAAACCAGAGATTATTTCTAACGCCTTATTCCAAGGTGCAGATGCCTGGATGTTAAAACCATTCAACAACGAACAGCTTATCAAACAAGTAATGGAGCTTCTATAATAATGTTGTCGTTTGAAGTAAACGTAATCTTTGCAGTTACCATTATTTCTGTAATATTTAATACTTCATTAGCATTTATAATTTACTTTTTATCAAAACACTCCAAATCTGAAGTAAAACTAGTCTATACTGCGATTTTTTTAGCTGTTCTCGTATTTAGAAACTTTGCACTTTACCTCTTTGGGGAAGAAAACCAAAAGATCTTTTTTTTCTTTTCAGAAAGTTGTTCCATTTTTGGTTCTTACCTTCTGATTGTTGCTGTTTCCCCCATCGCCACTAAAAAAATCAAACAAACTTATTTATACTCCATTTCCATATTTACCTATGTACTCTTCGTAACTCTTCTCCTAACAGAGATAAGTTTTTTTTGGATTGCATTCCCATCTTCCCTTTTTAATGCAACCGCACTTGTTTTATTTGGAGTCATTGTTTACAAACTAAACACCTACCCACAAGCATTTCGAATTTTCTTTTTAACCATTTGTCTAACCATTGCCCTCCAAAGACTTTCCTTTCCTTACCTTTTCACTTTAGAATGGTATAGACCAATTGGTTATATCATCAATACCTTGTTTATGTTTTTATTTGGAGTAGGCTGTATTCTTTTTAATTTCAACGTTCAAACAAAGAAACTAAACTTATCATTAGAAGAATTAGAACATTTGCAAAAAACTATCAAAGATGTAAATGTACGCCTTCTCATTATGTACAATCAACTTCCTGCCATCATATATAATATTGAATTTTTACCTGAGCCGAAAACCTCATATATTAGTCCGAAAATGGAAGAAATCACGGGGTATGGCCTGAATTTCTTTTACGAAAATCCAGATTTTTTTAGAGAGATTGTCATCCCTGAAGACCAACACAAAATCGCTGAATTGTTTGCTGGCAATTCACCTGTGATCCTTCGGATGATTCACGCCAATGGTTCACTCATTTGGACAGAACATTATGTGAATGTTTCCTTTGATATACTCGGAATTGAAAAACGTATCGATGTAGTTGCACTAGATATTACAAAATCAAAAAAGACAGAAATCTCTTTGTTACAGGAAAAAAATTTAAACAACACTGTCTTCGATAATGCGGCAAATCTAATTTTGTTAACAGATGCGGAGGGATTGATTGAAAGTATCAATTCTGCTGCTGAAACCATTTTAGGAATACGAAAGATAGATGTTTTAGGAAAATACATCCAAGACGTAATTTTATTACCAGAGGACAGAGAATATCTCAAAGATGTGTTAGATGACGTCAACGAAATTCAAAACATTGCTGAGAGTTTAATTTTACGTTGTGTGACCACAACAAACCAAATTCTATTTTTAGAATGGCGACTCGGAATCATTCGTGATAACCGCAGCGAACCTTCGAAAATCATTTGGATTGGGATTGATCAAACATCCAAACGTGCTGCAGAAATTGAACTCAAAGAATTAAATAAATCTCTCGAAGAAAAAGTGAAAGCAAGAACCAAAGAGTTACAATCCAGTAATTTTGAATTAAACTCTGCCCTTTTTGCCCTGAGAGAGGCTCAACAAAAATTAATCCAGAGCGAGAAGATGGTTTCTCTTGGACAGTTAGTTTCTGGGCTTGCGCATGAAATTAACAATCCGATTGGGATGATCAAATCATCAGTAGAGACTTTAATATCCGAATGGGAAGAAGAAAGGATCCAAGAAAAAACATTACGCATAAGTGAATTGATTCAGTTGATTCTTGAGACTGATGCCAGTGGACTTCGCATCATCACAGGACTATCAAATAGGCAAGCCCGTATGTCACTGACAGAAAGTTTCAGACAACATGAGTTACCTTTTGATGAAGATCTTGCCGAACTTTTTGTTGATTCGGGGATACGCAATTTATCTCACTCAATTATCTCTAAAATCAAACCAATCATTCGAAACAAAGAAGACTTCCAAATTTTAAGAAGAATTTTACTAGTAAAACAATCTTCAGAACATATATTATATTCAATAAAACGACTTTCAAAAATTACATACACACTGAAAAACTTTGCAGGATTACAATCCAACTTAGAACTTTCCGACTATTCTTTAACCGATACAATTCATTCAGCAGTTTCTCTTTATAAAGAACATTTTTTACGAGATATCAATCTTGTATTGAATTTAGAATACAGTGGGAACGTTCGTTGCATCCAAGGAGATTTAGTTCAGCTTTGGAGCCAAATCATTTGGAACTCCATCCAAGCGGTTGCCTCCAAAGGTACAATCCAGATTCGAAGTTTTAAAAAATCAGAAAGAGTTGTTGTAGAAATTCAAGATTCTGGAGTTGGAATTTCACCTGAAAACCAAACAAAAGTGTTTATGCCATTTTTCTCAACGAAGACAACCGGTGATGGCCTCGGGCTTGGGTTGTATTTAGTAAAAGAGATCGCCAATCGACACAATGCAAATGTAGAATTTGAATCTATCCCCGGAAGAACCGTTTTTAAAGTGAGTTTTCCTTTAACTATTTAATTGTAATTTTTTCTGTAGAATCAGTTTTACCAATCAAATAAACATCTTCACCAAGAGATTTTAATTCAGACATCACGTCTTCAGTTTGAGATGAATCAACTACAAGAATGTATCCAATTCCCATATTAAAAGTTCCATACATGTCATGACGATCCAATGCATAGTCTTTTTCTAATTTAGAAAAAACATAACTTTCAGGTAGGTGATTAATTTCTGCCCCAATCCCTTTAGGTAATACTCGTGGGATATTTTCATAAAACCCACCACCAGTAATGTGAACCATTCCTTTAATGGAAAACTTTTCGATTAAACTCATAATAGTTTTTACATAAATTTTGGTAGGTTGGAAAACATAATTTTTTAAAAAATCCAATTCCGCAGCAGAAGAAGGTAATTTTCCGTCTTTTAATAACAACCTTCTGATAAGCGAAAAACCATTGCTATGTGGTCCAGAAGAACCAAGCCCAATGATAGAGTCTCCAGCTTTGATTGTACGACCATCAATCATCTTTTGTTTTTCTACTACGCCAACAACAAATCCTGCTAAATCATATTCATCATCAGGCATGACTCCTGGATGTTCAGCCGTTTCCCCACCAACAAGAGCACAATCTGCCAACTGACAACCCTTAACGATACCGGATACTATGGCCTCCATTCTTGGTAAAAAGAGTTTACCACAGGCTATATAATCTTGGAAAAACAACGGTTTTCCACCATTCACAAGAATGTCGTTAACACACATTGCAACCAAATCAATGCCAACAGAGTCATGAATATCAAGTAACCTTGCAATTTGTAATTTGGTTCCAACACCATCTGTTCCAGAAAGTAAAATTGGCTCCTGGTAAGATTTTAAAAAACTAACATCATAACAAGCTGCAAACCCACCTAACCCACCT
Source organism: Leptospira bourretii (assembly GCF_004770145.1). Classification (NCBI taxonomy): domain Bacteria; kingdom Pseudomonadati; phylum Spirochaetota; class Leptospiria; order Leptospirales; family Leptospiraceae; genus Leptospira; species Leptospira bourretii. The sequence continues at coordinate 184,849 of NZ_RQFW01000024.1, forward strand.
AAAACGTTTTTGTTATGCGTAGAAGCAACATTTGCTTTGATACGTTTCACAAACTCTTGCCCTTTTTCGGTATCAACGCCAGCTTCTTTATACGTAACTTTGTTTGAATTAGACATGGAGTTTTCCTGTAGTAGTATTAATGAGGGATAGAGTGTGGTTAGGAGTAATTGTTTTTGCAATCCTTCCTGCTAAATGAACATAGTCCGAATCAGAAGTATTCAAAAGAATATCCAACTGGTTTTTATTTTCATGGAAGTCAGGAAGATTCAAAACTCGTTTCATATGTAGTGTAGTGCCTAAATTGCCATCATAGACTTTCACTTTTGGATAATTATAAAGAATTCGTTCTTTTAGAAAAACATAGTGAGTGCAACCCAAAACAAAAACATCACAGTCCTTCACTACGGTTTTTATTTTTGAATCAAAAAAATCCCATGCATCTTCCCAGCGGTCTTTGTCGATTAGTTTGGCAAGTCCTTCACATGGAACAGGAAGGATCTCTGTTCCCACAGGGAAACCTGAAACCAAGTTTTTAAACTTTTCTTCCTTTAATGTTAAGTCTGTTGCAAAAACAGCAATTTTTACTCCAGGGTTCTCTGCCACTGCTGGTTTCAAAGCAGGTTCCATTCCAAAAATTGGGACCGAATGTTTTGTCCGTAAAAAATCTGCAGCTGCCGATGTTGCCGTATTACAAGCAAACAGAACTGCTTCACAATCTTTCTCTAACAAATATTCAAATGCATTTTTCGAAAGTTCCAATACTTCCGATTTGGATTTTTGACCATAAGGTGAATTGATTAAGTCACCAAAATAAATATAATCAATGTTTGAAGTTTCTTTCCAGAGTGTCCTTAAAACAGAAAGGCCACCAAGACCTGAATCAAAAATTCCAATTTTATATCGGCCCCGTGAATTCATCTAAGATGCTAAATACTTCCTGATATTGTCAGCGAGAGTTTCATAAATCCACTCGAACTTAGTTTCATCTTCTTCTAAAAGTGTGACTCTAAATCCATTTCGATTACAACAAAAGGAACTGAGCGGAACCACACAAATTCCAGCAGAAGCTAACAAATGCAATACGAATCTTCGATCTAGGGCTGCTTTTTCCATTAAAGGAGCCACAAAATCACGGACTTTTGTATTTGATATGGGAAGGGTCATGTGAGGTTTTAAAGCCCCGTCCTCAAAGAGAACAGTTAAATAAAAAGCACCTTTGGGTTGAATCACTTTAACACCAGGAATTCCGGTTAGAATCTTTGTTGCCTTTTCTGCTTTCTTTTTAAACTTCTGGTTTCTAAATTTTAGATGATTTAAAAATTCTGGATGGGAATAAACAAGTGGAATGGAAAGTTGAGGAAGAGTTGTCGAACAAACTTCCAACATCTTTGCATCTAACAATGACTTAATGTATCTTTCAAATGTTGGGTCATTTTTGCGATTAAAAACTTCTAACCAACCACAACGTGCACCTGGCCAAGGAAATTCTTTCGAAATGGATCTGAGTGCAAACCCACAAACTTTATCACCAATCACTTCAGATAAGTGGATACTTCCCCATTCTGAATAATTGACATGAGCATAAGTTTCATCGCAGATTAAAATGATATCATACTTTTCGCAGATTTTAACAATCTCCCGCATCACTTCTTTGGGGTAAACTGCTCCTGTAGGATTATCTGGATTGATGAGTAAAATCCCCGCAATTGAATCATTGTATTTTACTTTATTCTCAATGTCTTCTAAGTCAGGCATCCAATCATTATCTGGATTTAATTCATAAGTAAGATGTTCATATCCTGAATGTGCCGCTTCTGCGGAAGATAACGTGGAATAGGCGGGAGAAGGACCAAGAATCCTTGCTTCTCGTCTCATAAATCCAAAAATTTTTGCAACAGCATCTCCAAGACCGTTAAAGAAAAGAATGTCATCGGAAGTGATTTGCGCTCCACCACGTTCGTTGACTTTGGATGCTAAAAACTTCCGAGTGGTTTCATCCCCTTGTGTTGCCGTATAGGCCCAAGATTTATTTTGGGCCACCAGTCCACTGACAATATCCTTCATCCAAGTGGGAACAGATTCTCCCTTTTGGATGGGATCACCAATATTTTCCCAGGTGATACTAACACCCATTGCCTCAATTTGTTTGGCAAGGGCTACAATCTGGCGGATTTCATAAATGAGTGCATCAGCACCCGAGTGGACTATATTTCTTCTCATAAAATTTACTGGCCCTTTTTATAGGCGGCCTCGACCAAAGGGATCGATAATTCCATCTCTTGGGTATCCCGTAATATCTTCAACCGTAAGACGCCCCCGAGACCAACAAGTCCCACTTGTTCTCTTAAATCGTTGATATGACGGATTTGGAGGCCATTGGCACCTTCAATAAAGTCGTAACGCCGAAGCCCCCCTTTCTCTGCGGAAGAATTTGGTTCGATATCATAGACCAAAACACCCACAGTTTCCCCAGGAATTCCTAGTGATTTCCGGTGATCGGGAAGCGGGGCTGTGGCCATTACCCCCAGAGTCGCCGGCCTGATATTTTGTCCGACATTTTGTTCGATTTGGCGGAGAACCCGTTTGGCATAACTAATGGGGATGGCAAATCCAATACCTGCACTCGCTCCAGAGGACGAACGAATCATACGATTGATCCCGACCACTTCTCCATAAATGTTCAAAAGTGGGCCACCACTGGAACCAGGATTAATGGCTGTGTCCGTTTGGATATGGGTTTGCCCCGTTTCGTCCAAATCTTCTCGAGATTTGGCAGATACCACACCCACAGTAAATGTTTTTTCGAGTCCGTATGGTGAGCCAACCGCTATGGCCCAATCCCCTACTTCGATTTCATCAGAATTGCCAAGAAAAGCAGGAGTAAAACGGTCGTTACTTGGGATTTTCAACAAAGCAATGTCCGCCCTTTCGTGGCTTCCCACATAACGTGCCGGGAAAATGCGACCATCCGACATGATGATTTCGATGATCTCTGCATTTTTGATGACATGGTAGTTTGTAACAACAAACCCTCTCTCATCGATGATAAATCCACTGCCAATGGAAGAAATTCGATCTTCTCTACTTTCGCCAAAAGCATAAGGATGGAAAATCATCTCTGTTTTTTTTGTCCGAATCGAAACCACAAATTGTTGGGCTTCGCGGTACACATTGCGAAAACTAGTTTGGATCTGAATGGCCTGGCTTTGTTTGCTAGAAGAAATTGGTTTAGGAGATGCAAATAGTTTTGTGACAGCCATTCGAATCTCGGGAAAGAAGATGGCGAACAAAAGTACAAAAACTAAGGCAAAGTTAATGTAGACGACTGGCGGAATCGAAGTTTTTCTTTCCATAGAATGCCAAAACCCCTTCCACTTTTGCCGATTCCCCTTCCTTGTCGAATCAAAAAGATTCCTAGAAATTTCTCGTTTTTACTGATTCCTCTTTTTCTTTCCGGGTGTTTGCCATATTTATTTCATCTGGGCAAGGAACAATCGTCGATCATCTTGGGTCGTGAAAAAATAGAAGAAATTCTAAAACACAAAGGATTGGATTCACAAACAAAACAAAAATTAAACTTAATCCGAGAAGCAAGAATTTTTGCCATCGGGGAACTTGCGCTAAACGAAAAAGGTGGATTTGAATATTATACAAAATTAGAGAGAGAAGAAATTGGCTGGAATGTGAGTGCTTCAGAAGCCTTAGAATTAAAGTCCTATACGTGGTGGTTTCCCATTGCTGGAACTGTTCCCTACAAAGGTTTCTTTGAAAAAGAAATGGCTGTTTCTCTCGAAAAGGAATTAAAAGCCGAGGGTTTCGACACACGCATCCGACCCATCGGAGGATACTCGACACTTGGTTGGTTTTCAGATCCTGTTTTGTCTCCCCAACTCAAATGGCCAGATTATCGATTAGTGGGACTTGTCTTTCATGAAATGGCACATGCAACGGCCTATCTTCCAGGAGATTCCATACTCAATGAGTCTTACGCAAGTTATGTGGAAGAAAAAGGAATCGAGTTATATTATACAAAGAAAGAAGGAGAAAAAAGTGCAAATCTTGAAAAATTCCGAAAAGATAAAACCAGAAGAGCAGTCACCTTAGATCTTTTAAAAAAATATGCTGAAGAACTAAAAACACTTTATGCTTCTCCAATAGAGACGGAACAAAAAAGAATTCAAAAAAATTTGATTATGGTTCAATTCAAAGAAGAAGTGATTCAAAAAAAATTAGTACCCGAAGAAAAATCCAAAGAATTTTTGGCAAGGGAATGGAATAACGAAGATTTTTTAGGTGCACTTCGTTACCATTCAGGTGAGGTTAGTTTTGAGTCTTTGTTTCAAAAATCTGACAACAACTTCCAAAAATTTCATGAAGAAGTAAAAAAACTTTTTGATCTATCAGAAGAAGAACGCAAAAAGTTTTTAAATCAAACTCTTTAATCCTCAATCATGGCCGAAGTATATAACTTATAGCCAATCCAAAAGCGGTCGTCAATTGTAGAATTACGAGCCGCTTCCTTTCCTTCTACCAATCGGATATGTAATGGTTTTGGCAAATCACTCACTTGCAAAAATTGTTTTAGAAAAAATAAATTATGAACACCTGATTGAATTCCGGAGTGCAACACAAACAACCCAGGATTTTCACGAGCGAGATAGTATGCGACTCCACTAAAATCATTTGTATATTGGGCGGAAGTTCCTATTCTTTGGTTTGCATATAGTTTAGTAATACTTCCAGTTCGACCGGAAGTATCAAACAACGGTGTCCCACCAATACACAAATAATTATTCTGACACCAACCGATCTCCGCAAAATCAACGCTAAATGCAGCATTGGAATCTTTTTTTCCATTGGTTTCCCATAACAAAAGATTAGCACTAATTTCGTTCTCTAAAGAAGACTTCCAACCCACAACGGATACATCTGTTTTTTTAGGAGAAATAGAAGTAATTTTGATTGTTTGGTTTGCGATAAAATCTGGAACAGAAGCAACAGAATAATATTCCAAATCTGGTAAAACCATAGGGACCACTGCATGGATACCTGAACTGTAGATATAGTGACGACTTGTTTTATTGAGTCGCAAACTAGTTCTATATTTATCAACCAAAGACTCTCGCAAAATTACTTCTTGGTTTCCTGATTCAGCAGATCGGAAATACCTGACAGACTCTCTGTAGATTGATTTGTTATCAGAAAACATCTCTCTCCCCAAAGACTTACCCGATGCAAAGCTCAATAAATATGTTTTTTTGCCATGATCAAAAATCCCGTGAAATTCTTGTTTGCCGACCATCTTTTTCTTTAATTTTTCAGAATGTATCTCAAAATTTGGGATGTGTTTTACATATAAACCAACATCAGAAAAACGACTAGATGTAAATCGAAACATATCGCGAGCGATTGCTAGGTCAAAAAAACTTTCAGAACTATTTTTTTCTAAACTTTGTTGTAAAAGATAATGGAATAAAAACTCATATTCCTCTTTCAATTCAGGGCTTAAAAACTCTCCTCGATTCCTGCGATTAAATTCATTTAAGATACCAATGTATTCTTCAGGTTTTTGAGTTTTTGCCAACTGAAACAACTTCAAAAATGGATTCGAATGCTGAATCGCCGAAGGTTGGTTTTTCAGATAATCAAGTTTCCATTTCAAATCATTCCATTTTTCTTGCCAAAACTTGTTTCCTTCGCCTAACTCTTTGTCTATGGACTGAATCTTTGAAACCATAGACGAAGCCATTTCAAAGTCGCCACGAAGCAATAAAGCTTTTGCCAACTCTAAACGAAAAAAAAGTGTTCTATAACTTCGCCCTTCCCTTGCCTCTTCCGCAAGCAGTAACTCAACCAACGAATTCACTTCTTGGTTCTTCTGGAATGGAATGGAAGTCAAAAGCAAATGATAAAACAAAGTTCGGTTTAAATGCGAAAGTTTCGTTAACACCGATTCACCATTAGTCAGATACTCAGGTGTTAAGGACATAGGTTCAAAATATCCCGTCTGGAGTTGTTCTTTCCAAGCGGTGTATAATCTCAATCGATATGAATCATAAATGGAATCTGCATATCCAAATTTTGTAAAATCTCGTGAAAGAACTTTTTCATCAAAATTTTTCCAGTCCTTTTTAAATCCATAATTATAAGCGGAAGTTGAGGTAAGAGACGTAAGGTAGATATCCTTATCACCTAACAAAAATCCTTTGTGAAAGTATATTTCCAAAATACGATTTTTGACGACAGTTTTCTCTTTCGGCGTTCTTGCAAGTTTAGTTAGTTTGTTTGTTTCTGATTCTGCCTCGTAAAACATGTAATTTTGGATGTATAACGTACCCAAACGATAGGCTTGCAAAAAAGGATCCTCTTTTGATTCTACTTTCGATCGAAGTTCATTTTTGACCGAAATCTCTTTCACATTCCCACTACGGAGTTGAAAATAAAACTCCAAAGCACCCAAATATAGATCCTTTTCTTCACCGATAAAATCAGATGAATTGTATTTACAATCCTCTTTATCCTTAGAAGAAAGACAAGAAACCAAATACTCATATCGAATTTGATTTTGGAATGGTGATTTAGAATATTTTATCCAAAGAGGCCTAAAGATTGTTTTTTTAGAAATATTGGGGAAAATTTCCGTTTTTAATTTTGCCAGTTTTAACTCTAAACTTGGTAAAAATGGATCATTATCATCTAATAATGTAGATGCGGTATAATAATTTTCATAAGCATCTACAAATTCCTTCGATTTCTCTTTCAAAAAACCTTCTTCAATCAGTTGTTTTGCTTTTTTTTCTAAACCATCTTTAGAAATTGAAAACTCTTTCCAATTTCCAAGCAAGAATCGATTAGGATCTTTTGCAAACTCATCTAACCTCATAGAAGAAAAATCTTCGCCGTTTTTGGACGTAATAGACACTATATTTTGAACTCGCTTTGATCGTAGTACTTCAAAGAGTTTACTGATTAAATTCCAATCTTTCTCTGTGTCAAAACTTGTATCATTCATTCCAATCATGGAAATTTCGGATCCACTTCCTTGGAATATTTCACGTAATGGGAACACTTGAGATTTTTCATCACCAAACAAACTTGTTTGATTACTAAGAGGACGATTTGTTACCAGATAATCGGTGTCATACAAATAAACACCCAAATTACCGGAAGGGAGGATCCGTACATTCTGGTTCTGTTTTCCCTTTTCACTTTCGCCATAGATAGTCACCCACTTCAGTCGACGTTCAGTTCTTTCAGAAAACAATTCGTGGTGGTTCCTATCGAAGTAAATTGTTGGGTATATATTTGATTTATGGTATTCTTTCAAAACAGATTTCACCAAACTTCCGTTTGCCTTCGTTCCGATGAGTTGGATGATTGGGTATGTGTTTTGTATTTTGGGAATACAGACACTTAAATCTGCCTGTACATTGCAAATATCTGCTTTTAATTTCCCATCCAACAAATAAAGAAAAACATTCGTTCCATTCGTAGAATAAAATCCAATCCAACCATTTTGGAACAAATCCGTCGCCGAACGTTTTGGTTCTAAAAAAGGTGCACGTTCCGGTGAAACTTGTTTTATCTTATCAAGAATTACATCTAAATTCTGAATTTCCGATGTTTGTTGTTTCAAAGAAGCAACCACAGATTCGCGTTTTAATGCCTTTTCAGATATTGAATTACTGAGTCTACGATATCCTTTAACCCACTTTACTAAATCTTGGTAATATAAATTCAATTTTGAATCTTCAAATTCAAATTGCGCAGAAATTAAATCTCGAAACAACTCAAGGCTTCTAAAGTTTTCCCAGTGATTGACAAATGCTTTTGTTTCATTCGATGCCAGCCCTGTTTCAGAATATGTTTCTAAAAAATCAACCAATCGATGTTTAGGAGAAAAAAGACGAACATTTAAGTTGGACTGGTAAGTTTGGAAAGCATCCTTTCCATAAACCAAATGATTAGTTTTTTTATCCGATCCTAAATTAAATTTTTCCCACTTAAATCGTTGCGCATTCGCCCAGAACATCTCTTCATCTAATCTAAATTCATAAGCTAGTTCAGAGGTTTCTTTCCATTTTTTCTCAGCCAAAAAAACATCGCCTAGCTTCATATAAATGGAATAAAGATTTAATTGCGCACGAACTCTCGTCCGTCTAGAAATCGGATCGTTTGACAAACCTATAATCCGAGGGTCTACTAAACCAGGGTTTTCTAAAACCTCAACGGCTTTTCCTAAAATTTGATTAAAATCTTTTCCCTCTTTCTCTAAATGAAGAGAAAGATAATACAAACTGGTTCCGTATACAATGTCAAACTTTGGATTGTTTGATCTAAATTGGTTTTCGCAAAACTCAATCGAATCTGTACAATTAGAAACTTCTCTCTGTTTCCAAAGTTCTAATTGTTTCAGAAACTGATCTAACAAGTTACGTTTTGTCTCTATCGAAAAGTCTGACGATTCCTGTAGGGAAAAAACCGAGTGGGCATAATTTTGGAATAAATTTTCGATTCCCTTGTTTGATTGGTTTTCAAAAAGAATGTCAGTTAGTTCTTTATAATGTTCAACTGCTTCCCCTTGTAACTGACTTCTTTGGTAAATTTGTGCTTCTACTTGTCTAGATTTGGCGAGAATATTTTTACCAATGATTGTCTCATCTAAATCCTTAGAGGTAATTAATTCGTTTCTTGTTTGGATTTCCGAAAGGGCCGCCGTGTATTCTTCTTGTTCGATATGATTTTCGATTCGAATTCCCAGTGTTAACAGGTATTTAAAATCATTCGGGAACTCACCCGGAAATCGACCATCACCTATCACCCGGAAACTATCGCCAAAAATCACATTTAGGAAACTCCATTTTCGAAACCGCGTAATGATAGATTCTTGATTTTTTTTATATTCAGCTTCTGCTAAATTTAACATTTGATAAGAATCACGAAAACGACCGATCTTCTGAAATGCAATCGCCAAATAATTTGCCAAGTTCACTGGACTAATAAACTTCACATCTTTGTTGTAGGCAATGGCAGTTTGAAAGGAAGCGATAGCTTCTTCATAATTTCCAAATTCTAACTCAGATAGGCCTTTTAATGAAAATAAGAGAGCTAACTTTGATCGAATTTCATTTAATTTCCCTAAAGAAAAAGAATTCGGTTCGGAAGCATATGTGTTTACCGACTGGTAGTATTCATTTTTAAAATAAATATCTATTGATTTAGAAAACTGTTCAGAAGCTTTTTTATACTGTCCTTGGTAAATCAAAGATTTTCCATAATTGAATCGATAGATTGCTTCTTGTTTATATCCTTCAAATTGATTTTTAACAGATAAATAAACAGATACATCTTCTACTTTACGATAACTTTCGTTTGCTTTTGGAAAATTACTCAAAAGGAAATAATTGTTTCCTAGGTTTAAATTAAGATCAGAGAGAACCTTGCGGTCCCCATATTCATCACCCAAAAACACTAAAATTTGATTATAAAGTTCAATATTTGCTTCTAAATTTTTATCGGGGAAATATTTTTTATAAAGAGTTTCATAAACATCAGAATCAACCTCACCAGACTTTGGGTTCTTTTGCATTTTAATCAAATCAACATACTGATATAACCAACCGAGTAATTGATAAGCATCATAATGCGTAGGGTCTGCATAAATGATCCAACGAAGTTCTAATTCTGCTCTTTTGAAGTTTTCTAAGATTTCTGTTTTGCGAGCATCGGTCATTGTACCCGTAGAATAATAATAAGACTCAAAAGTTACATATTTATTAATCAGGTAATACGAATATCCATAAAGAGTAGCAAGATCTAAATATGGCCTGGCCCGAGGCACAGCTTGTTTGTAATATAGTTCGGTCCAACTGAGAGCCTTTTCAGAAAGGACTTCTATTTTCTCAAAATCCTTTACATCAACGACACCGCGAAGCAATTCATTATCAGTAAGTAAAGATGTAATTCCAGAAATATTACCGACTACATTAAGCTTATCTTTACTCAAAATATTAAGTTGGTTTAATAAAGCGCGTTCCTCTTCTTCACGTATTTTTTTCCCATATAGGAAGATAGTATCCACCATCTTTCGTTGATAATAAATAGCATACTCTTTGTATAAAGAGTCCAAATACAAATTTCTTGTTTTTACAAGAAACATATTTTGATTATTAAAGAAGTAATGAAAAGAAGATTGAAGTAAGTCACCAATTCTCTCAAACTCAACAGCCTTGTTTTCAAAATAGAAAAAGGCACTTTGAATATCTTCCTCACCTAAATCTACACCAAGGATCGGATCGTAAAACTCTAAGTATATTTTTAAGTTTCGTAATGCATCCGAAGTATTTCCGGCTGATTTTTGGTTATAGTATTTTAATAAGTTGGCTCGCAACAAAACAGGACTTTTGTATTCAGCAATAAACGATGGGGTTTCAAAAATAGAAGGTTTTCCCGGAGGCTCCAAATCCACTTGAATGGGAATGGGAATAATAGAATCCAAAACCGCATTTGACTCGTTAAACTTTCGAATGTCCGACAATGCTTTGGCTTTGAGATATTTTAATGCCATTGAATATTGTTGAATTTGATTTGTATCTGGATCGACAAGCAATGTATCAACGTAGGAAAGAATTGATTCGCTGTTTCTGTTTTCTGATATTTTTTGTATCACATCTTCCAAAAGAAAGCGTAGATCTCTTTTATGATTGTTTGAAAAAGGAAGAGCAGGATTCAATAAATAACGAGTCTTCTCCTGTTCCCATCCCTGAATCATATCCTTATATAGCTGTGACAACTTTAATGAATTAGGCTGGAATTCATATCCACCTAACCTTCGCTTGATCTCATCTATTTGGTGGTAATCAGGAAATCGTTCGTAAATAAATCTTAAACTTTCAAAAGCGAGGATGTTTTTTTTATCTTTCTCTAATTCATCCACATATAGATGATATAACATTGCTAAAGCATCTTTTGTCCATTTTGATGTTGGAACCGATTGTATTTCGTAAAGAAAGTCGAACTTTTTGTTATTTTGTTTGGATTCCTCCCAATGTAACAAAAAAAGAGCAAATTGATTTTGACTGAGTGCTGATTTTTGACGATAGGCTTCAAAGAAGATTCGAGCTTCTTCTTTTTTCCCAACTCGTACCAAAGAAATATATTTTAAGACTGCTACTCTTGCAGAATAAACCGAAAACAAAGGATCATCAGAGTAAAACAACTCAACCGAATCTAAAGCTAAAAAATATGAATCTAAACTTTGTCCCGCAGAAAAGGTTTTTGCATATTGATACTGCTCACGGATGTTCGCTTGTTTGGGAATGGCACCATTTTCTGGAATAAAATAAATATTGATCGCATTGAAATAAGATGCAGAAAAAAGAATAGAACCTCCATTAAAATTAGAGTAACGAACATCAAAATTAGATGTTTCACCAGAAGAAAGAACTCGTTCCTCTCCCGTTTCCAAATTTTTCATAACAAGAATACTATTATCACGTTCATCCAATTTCCCATTTTGATTCGTATCCTTTCGAATGGAAGCATAGTATAAATTTTTGGATTTAGGATCAACGGTAGGAGAAAAATCTAAAAACAAGTTATTTGTGATTCTCTGAATTTCAAAATTTCCCAAACCGATACGATAAACCTCGCCTTTTGGTTCTTCAAAATACGATATAAAATAAATATAATTTCCATCTGCAGAAACATAAGGAGAAGTAGCCCCCTTAGTTGTAACCTGCGTTATTTGGTTCTGATTCTCCAACTTGATCGCACAAATATTTGGTAAACCAGGAGTAAAACGATCTGAAATAAAATAGATAGTTTTTCCATCGGGGGACCAAACAGGATCCGTATCAACGACTCCTTTGGTGTATTCGCCATTTTTGTTTGGTTTATTAGTAAGTTGAATGAATTCATCACTAATGAATCGATTACCTTTTAATAATTCATGGGTCCATTCTTCAATGTCCATAGGCAATAAAATTAAGTCGCCTTCTGAGTCAAATTCCTCGGACACGAACACAAGATACTTTCCGTTAGGTGATATGGAAGGTTTCGATTCAGAAAAAGGGTGATTTGTCACCGGAACAACAACCGAACTTTTTAAATCGCGAAACCAAATGTCAAAATTTCCTTTTTGGTCCGTTGCATAAAATAAGTATCTTCCATCATTTGTTGTGGAACTATAAAGATTGTTTCCTCTTTGAACAGTAAGAGGGAAAGGTTTTGATTGAGTTGGTGAAAAATAGTTTTTCGAAATGGCAGAATAGTCGAAATCGACATTCGTCATTTTAACATTTTTCTGAAACAAGATACAATTTGAATAAAGAATGAAAAAAAGGAAAATGGGAAAAAAAGGAAACCCTGGAACTGGTTTCATTGGAATTTCTCCCATCTACCATTTGTTGTTTCATAGTATTCTCCTGCCGAAACAGATTTATAATACTCATCTAACAATGTTTGTTTGAATTGAACTAACTCTTCTTCTTTTTTTCCTTTTTTCTTTTGTGTAAGAATTTCTTTTTCCCAAATGATTTTTCTAGATTCATTTAAGAATAAAACCACGTCCTCTACTCGTTTTTTTTTGGCTGGGATCTCATATTGAGCATAACTCGATAACCCATTCGCCAATGGATTTAGTTTAACCAGACCAGCCGGAGTTTCTCCAACCATACCGTGCATTTTGTACCTTTTTAACTCTGGCATTAAATAATTTAAACGAATGCGATGAGCTTTGATTTCAGGATCAGAATCTTCGGTAGCCATTTTTTCACGATTCGATCTACCGTTTGAGGAAGATTGAATGGAGGCGATCATCCAACCTTCTTTTTCTAATTCTCGATCTTCCCCCACCATTTGTTTTTCTGCTGCGGTTTGCGCATTGGTGATGGTGATCGGTGGAACCTTTAGATTTAAAATGGATTTACATCCCAACAAAAGGGATAGAATCATAAGACGTTTCATAAATACCTCACTCTTGGTATGTTTGGATTTCGCTTTGTGCTCGTTTCAAAAAATTTGCTAGAGGCATCCTCTGTTGAGAAATTTTGCCATCTTCTAAATTCACCAATAAAGATAACAAAGATCGATTAAAATATACATCCGCGTAGACCAACCCTTTGGACAAAGATACGTCAATTTTATTGATCGTATAGCTATCAGTTATACGATCAATAATGAAATTTTGCGGAGAAATAACATTTAAAGCACTTTTACCAAAATCACGTCCGATTTGAAAAATGGAAAAAAACAAATCCAGATTGGCAACAGGTTCACTCAAATCTCTTACTGATATGTTAAGGTCTGCTTTTAATTTTCCATCATCAATTTTATCTCGTACTTTGGGAGCCATCAATTGTTTTAAGTCAATGTCTCTAATTAGAAAATTCCCACGAAATTCCATTGATTTAGGATCCAGATTTCCCAAGTTAAAGACCATATTTTTTCCAAGTACCAACCCATCCAAAGAATAGGATCGTAAGGATTCAATATTCGCATAATTTTCTTTATATTCAATGGATGCAGTAAGACCGGGACCTTCTTTTTGGCGTTTCACATACTCAAATGGTAAATTTGGTATACTTGGATGAGTTCCGAGAACATGACCGATTGTTAGGTTGGCAGGTTGATTTCTTCCATAGTTTTTTATGAATATAGACTTATCACCAACGATCAAACTATCCTCAACATTACGTGCGAGGTTATGTTGGATTGGAATTTTTGCGATTATATCTTCCAAAAGGTATGCTTGGCATTGTTCCCCAGGGCATTTTTGATTATTGTAAGCAATCACAGGGACTTTAGAAAAAAATTCACCAGTGATATCATAATCACGAATTTTTAAGTTTAGCCCCAAATCTCCTTGGAAACTAATTCCTTTTGCTAAATATTCTTTGGTAGCAGACACTAAACCGAAAGATAAATCTAAGTTTCCAAAATAAGGACCTAACGGCGGTTTTAGTTTCCCTGTTTTTTTTAAATTTCCACTAACACCTAAATTAAAAATACCACCAAAGGCATTAATTTTTAAAGTTTTGATAAGAATTTCGTTTGTATCATTTCCAGAAAGAGAAAGATCAGTTACCAATTTCAAATCTTTCAATTCCAATCCAGGTAACTCCGCACCTAAGTCGGCTTTGATTTGTTTTGAGTTCCCTGATCCAGAATAACGTGCATTCAGTTTTAATTTTGGATGATTTCCTAATAGGTTTTGGAGTGGAGAAACTTTTTCTTTTAATACCAAAGGAAGAACAAGCAAAAGATTAGATGTATACACATCCAAACCTAACGGAGTCAAGGTTGCCGAGAGTTGGGAACCCAGTTGTACATTTCCTCTTAAGTCCAACTCTAAAGCTTTGTTTCCTGTAATGGTTTTTTGATCGAGTTTTAAGTCAGAAATTTTGATTTCAGATAAACCAAAGGGTCGATCAAAAAGTAAAGCTGCATTTAGACTAAGGCCCAATAAAGAGGAAGGAGAACGAGAACGATCCAACTGGTAACGAAAACCATCAATTTTTGCATTTGTCTGAACGGAAAGCGAAACAAATGATTCTGCTAAAATATCAGCATCCATTTTTAATTTTCCACCTAAGTAAGAAACATAATCACCTAACTGAAGTTTATCTACACTTAAATGAAAATTTAACCCTTTTGGTTCGGAATAATCGCCAAAGAAAGATAATGAGGCACCGTTATAATTGATATGAGAAGGTGCCATAACGATTGAGTTTATATAAGGGAAAGGTTTTTCAGCAGTTTGAGGTTTGGTATCAGCGAAGTTCAATTGGGAAACAATGTCGATTAATGCAGAAGGAATCGAATGTGCTTTTGATTTTCCTATTTTTAAGAATAACTGATTTGCTTTTAGTTTTAAATTTGCTTCTGCGTTCTGCCAATCTCCACGAATGCCCGTACCTTCAAGAGAAAGATCTCCAGACAATTTCATTTCAGGGATGATCCCAGATAATTGATCCAGCGATCTTTGCAAAACGGTGAGTTGCATATTGGATTTTTCAACCGAGATGTTTACTTTCGGTTTTTCCTTCGAAACATCCAGAATGGAACCAGAAAAACTAAGCCAAGATTGACCAAGGACTCTTAGATCCAACTGATTCAATTTAACTTGATCTAATTGATTATCATAGTGGATATCAGATAACAAACGTAAGCCTAACTGAACTGGTTTTTTCCGAACTTCCAGTAAAATATCATCCTTACCAATGTCTGTGGTGAACAAAAACATTTCGGGAGATACAGTTCTATCCCATTCAAATCGTAAAGAAAGAGGAATGGTTTGTTTCCAGCGTAATTCTGTTGAATCCAAATCTAAGGGAATTGGTTTGGAAGCATTCAAAGAGAGGAGAATATGATCGATTTGATTGAGGACGGAAAGATCTAATGGAATGGTTGTGAATCGATTGGTTTCCAATTCCGTTTGTAAAGAAAGATCTTGGACAGAAAAAAAATGGAGAGAACCTGTATCTCGTTTTAGTTGGAATTCGACTGCATCTAAATTGATGTAAACACTAGCCTGTAACGGAAGATAGGTTTTGATTTCTGTGAGTGGAGGTTTTGGTTCCGGAACTGGTTCTTTCGTTTCTGCTTTGTTTTGTTTTAGGAAAGAAACAAAATTCCAACGTCCCAAACTTTCTTCTATTTGGATTTTACCACCAGTGAGTCCAATTTCAGAGATCCTCAATTTTCCAAAGACCAAAAGTGGAAGGTTGTAACGAAGGCTAAGTCGTTTTGCCTCCACCATGGGAAGGTTTTCAAAGGGGGTGCCTGGATAGAGCCGAAAGTCTTCGATCTCAATTCCAAAAAAAAGGGAAAAACTGCGAAAGTTCCCCTCCATCCTTCCCAAGGTAAATCGAGAAACAAGTTCGGGAACGATTAGGTCCGCAGTAAAGGCATTGAATAGAGATTTATAAAGTAGAAAAAGGACAAAAAGTCCACGAAAGGTTTTGGTTTTGGCGATTCCTAAACTTACCTTCAGGATTGGATTCATTAGTAGAATCGCCTCGCGCGATTAATATTCGAAGGAGTCTTCAGCCTCTTCCAGAGTTTTATAAATCTCGAAAACGCTAGAAAGTTTTGTAATTTCCATTAGGTTCTCGATATCGGAATTTAAGTTCGCAAATACAAGTCTACCATTCAGGCCGTCGATATGTTTATAAATATTTAGAAATGTTCCTAAACCAGCTGAGTTGATGAAAGGAACCTTTTTCAAATCTATAATAAACTTAGGGACTTGGCCTTTTTTGATGTACTGTTCAATCTTTTCAGATAGCTCGAACTCATTTCCGGCTTTGATGGCACCTTCAATTTTAATGATGTGCACGTCGTTTTTACTAGTAACTTTGATTTTCATAACCCTTCGGAAGGTGGTGTTGCCATTAAGTTCCTTTGAATTTGCTGAATGTAAAGCAAATTTTTATGCATAGTACAATAAATCTTTGCCAGCCCTTCGGAGTTGATGTTTTCCCTGTGACAAATGGTTGCGAACTGCCTTCCTGGAAATTCCTAAGAGCTTTGCAATCTCTCGTTCCGAATGAAAACTGCGATCAATGGTTTTTGATCTTCGTAAAATCCAGAGTTTCTTTTGTTTCAGATACCATTTTCGTCGATTCTGATCCGTTGCTTCATAGAGTTTGCGTGTGTACCTCGTAATCATCCCAGAAAGTCGGGATAAAATTTGGCGTTGTCGAAACCGTTTCTCATCTAGATTCCGATAAAAAGTATCAATGTCATGATTCGTTTCACGTAACTTCCAAAGTAGAAGTTGTTTTAGATTCTGTTTCATTGGCAAATCAAACTGTAAGGACAAAACGAGAGCCGTTATTGCCGGTAACTTTTCCAATTCCGCTTTTAAAGGGTTTTCAATGTCCAAAAAGTCGATGGGGTTCTCCTCATTTGCCGGGAGATCATAGTTCCATAATTGTAAATATAATTCCCCTGACTCAGAAATTTCGGTCCGGCGGAACCTGTTCCGATACTGATTGAAGGCATAAGTAACAAAAAAGCCAAGAACATTAGTTATATGGTAGTTTAGACTTAAAGTCCACATTTTGGAAAATACTTCCAAAATCGTCACAACCATCTCACAACTTTCGTCTTCCGTTATTTTCCTTTTTTTGGCAAGTCGGTCTACCATCCAGATAGGTAATTGTTCTTTTACAATATTTAGATCATGTTTGGCTCTTGCTTCTTCGATCAAAGGTAAAATCTTTTCATCTAGTATTCTTGGTAACATGGATGGAATTTATAAATCACCCAGAGAAGAAAGAAACATTATTATATTATATAAACTGAGTATATATTCCGTTTTATGAACTTGATTTGTTCAACTACGAACTTTTAAATTTATTTTTTGCGATTAACAGAAGTGAGACTGAAAGGATTACATGAAATAAATTAAAAAAAGCAAAAGGGAAAAACGACATCACAGAAACTCCAAGAGAAGTAGACATAAAGGCACCACAACTGTTCCAAGGAATGAGTGGAGATGTGATGGTTCCAGAATCTTCTAATGAACGTGAGATGTCTTTTTCTGGAATGGAGTTTTCTTCAGCTAAACTTCGAAAGGCTCGAGCAGGGATGACAAGAGATAAGTATTGGTCTGCAGTTACCAGATTCAAAAGGAACGATGTTCCCATAGTCGAAAGAAGTATGTCCCATTTGTCTTTGGCCCAAATTTTGATTTGGATTAATATTTCATTTAAATAACCATATCCTTCCACAACAGCACCAAACCAAACAGCAGAAAGAATCAGTATTTCCGTAGGAAGAATCGCAACCACTCCCCCTCCACTTAAAAAACGATCCAAAACTACGTTTCCGGTATGTGATTCAAATCCAAATAGCAATGTTTTCCAAGTCTGCCACTGGAAACCCAATTCATTGACACTAAATCCAAGGGCTGATACAATTCCGAGTATTAATGATATTCGAATATGCAATTTAAAAAATGAAGATCCAAAAACAAGAACCACAGGGATTAACTTGCTCCATGAAATACTTGAGGAAGGTAGGGGAAAAATAACTCCAGGTCTTAAAGATAAGTCCGCATTCTGATGAGAGTTCAAAACATAAAGGTTCAAAATATAAAAACCTAAGATGGCAATCCCAAAACTAATGCAAGTTGTCTTTAGCATATGTTGGATATGTTTCCAGATAGGAACATGAGTTAAACTAGATGCCAAATTGGTTGTATCGGAAAGCGGGGACAATTTATCTCCAAAATAACACCCAGAAACAATAGCACCAGCAGCCATTGTCTCAGGAAAGGAAATGACTTCAGCAACTCCCATAAGCGCAACACCTAACGTACCAGCGGTGGTCCAAGAAGAACCAGAAACCATTGCGGCAATGGCGGCAACAACTGCCAAAGATGGTAAAAAATAATCAGGCTGCAAAAACAAAATTCCTGCCTGAATCATTGTTAAAAGTACTCCCGAATATGCCCAAGAAGCAATGAGCATCCCAACAAAAAAAAGAATCTCCATCGCAGGCAAAACAGAGAAAAAGTTTTTACGAAAGGATGATTTTAAAAATACGGACTTCCGATGCCTTCGTTGCAAAAAAGCAATAAAGCCAGAAACCAATAGAGCCAAAGGATGGGGATATGGAACAATCCATACAAATCGAAAAAAAAGAATCGAAAGAATTAAATAAAGAAGTGGTGATAGCGAAAAAAACATAGAGTGTGTTTTTTCGCTCTTCATACTCTAAAGAAAAGTAATGTTGATATAATAGATGGAGAATCCAAATAAAAACAAAATACCAAACCAAGAAAGTAAATTCATCCAAGGTTTAGGTCTTTGGTCTTTTGGAATCTCTTTTCCAAATAAAATCAAGTGATGAATGAGGGCAAGCACTGGGGCATTCAAAAAAGATACTGTCGTCGCAAAATCCACCAAACTCTTCATATTGGTTCTAAAAAAAAGTAAAATCAAAATGGAACCCACACCCACAAGAAGGATCCAATACCAATATAATTTTTCCGTAGGAATTTTTTCCAATGATTTGAACAATCTGCGACTTGCGTTTGAAACCACTCTAGGGTAAGCATCAAAACAAGTCAGAGTTGTAGAGAACATTGTAAAAAATGCAGCAATTAAGATAATGGGATAAGACCAAGAGCCAATGGCGGTAGTATACAATTTAACAAGTTCAGAAGCAAAACTGACTGCCTGAGAAGAAAATTCTGCTCCTGTATTGTACATCATGTTTGCACCCAGTGCCAAAAAACAAACGGCAAGTAAGGTAGTCCCAATATAACCGATATTAAAGTCGATCATCGCATATTTCATTGGAGGAAGTTTGCCATCGGGCGTTTTTTTGGCAAGGGTCCAATCTGACTGCCAAACCGCTGCTTCAATGGGAATCGGCATCCAACCCATAAGGGCAATTAGGAAGGCAACATCTCCAAGTTCCGAAATTGAAAAAGTTTTTCCTGCTGTTTCTAATTTGGGTATAGGTGCGTAAAACGAAAGGATCATGGCAACAATAGTTGAAATGGTTAACAAAACCACTATCCATTTCATTAGGCCGTCGAGAGCTGCAAATTTACCAATCGCAAGCAAAAGAAAACAGAATATTAGAATTATAGAACAAAGCAACCAAGGTTCCATAGAAATTCCAAGAAGATTGGAAAATAAACCTGAAGTGACAAGTGTTACAGTAGCGACAATGATACACATTGTTCCAACCGAAATTAGAAAAAAGATCCACACTGGTAATCGGCCCAATGATTCGTATCCATCTAACAATGATTTACCGGTGATAATTGTATATCTGGTCCCGACGACAAAAAATGGATATTTGATCAAATTAGCAAAAAGAACAACGAAAAGTAATCCGTATCCATATACGGCACCAGCCCGAGTCGATTGCACAAGATGGGAAACACCAACGGCGGCTCCGGCATACAGAAGGCCAGGACCAAGATAAGCTAAAAAAGGAAATCGTCTCATTTTGGACAAATTGGCCGGTTGGATCAGTTTTTGCTACTCTAATCGAAGGTCTATCGATTCAAATAACGAAATAGAATTTGATTGAGGGCTAAAATATCGATCGGTTTGGTCAGAAATTGGTCCATTCCCACATCAAAACATTTTTTTCGTTCTTCATACAAGGCACCTGCGGTGAGTGCTATGATGGGAACAATTTGACCCGATGGTTGTTTGCGAATTTCTGTGACGGCTTCTAATCCATCCATATTAGGCATTTGGACATCCATAAAAACCAAATCAGGAATTGATTCTCGAAAGAAACGAACTCCCTCGAGTCCGTCTACGGCTTCTACAATTTGCGCCTTGGGAATGTATTTCAGAATCATACGTTTGAGAAGGTCACGATTCATATCATTGTCTTCCACCACCAAAATTTTTGGCGAAATTTCATTCAGTACGGGGTGATGGATATTCGCAAATAATTCATTTTGTAGTTCATTTTCTGATGAGACCGATTGGTTTGAAGTTTGGCCCCCTGCACTACATTCGATTACAAATCGAAATTCCGTTCCAATTCCCAACTTGGATTGAACTTCAATTTCTCCGCCCATCAAATCTAACAAAGATTTTGTGATTCGTAGTCCAAGTCCAGTCCCGCCATACCTTCTCGTTGAATTGGATTCTCCTTGCCAAAAGGATTGAAATAGATGAGTTTTTTGTTCTTCCGAAATTCCTATGCCTGTATCGGTAATGATAAATTCCAATTTTGTTTTTTGTGGTGATGCCTGGGTCGCACTTACTTTTAATACCACTCCACCAACTTCTGTGAATTTCACAGCATTCCCTAACAAATTAATGAGTATCTGGCGTAGTCTAGTTGCATCCACCAAAATAATTTTTGGTAATTCGAGTCCAACTTCAAGTTTGAGATCAATCCCCTTTTCATTGGCTTTCCATTTGAGAACACCTAACGAATCGTTGATGATTTGTTCCAAATTGGATGTAACTTCATTCAGAACCAATTTTCCAGCTTCAATCTTTGAAAAGTCCAAAACATCATTGATGATACCCAAAAGTCCGTGTGCACTGCTGATTGCATTTTGTACATACTCTCTTTGGTCCGAATTTAAATGAGTCGTTAATAATAATTCATTAAATCCAATCACTCCGTTTAAGGGAGTCCGAATCTCGTGGCTCATATTGGCAACAAATTCTGATTTTGCTTGGTTTGCCCTTTCTGCTTCTTTTTTGGCATTGAGAAGATGTAACTCAGCATTTTTTCGATCTGTAATATCGTTTAAGTGAACCACAAAATAGGAAGGTATTCCGTTCCTATCCTTCACTAAGGTATTTGAAATCTCTACCCAAAGTATATTTTGATCTTTCGAAAAAAAACGTTTTTCATAAATCATATTCTCTTTCGAACCACTAAGGGCCAATTCTCGAAATGTATCAAAAACCTGTTTGTCTTCTTCATAAGCAAACTCATTAGACCTTCGTCCGATGAGTTCGTCTGATTCATAACCTAACATCGATTCTAGTTTTTTATTCACTCTAATAAAACGACCATCTAGATCCAAAAGACAAACTCCAACGCCTGCATTATCAAAACTCATGCGGAATCGTTCTTCGCGATCTGCAAGTTCTTCTTGGAACTTACTTTCTTCCGTAATGTCACGGTTGATCGCAATGAGCCCAATTGTATGTCCTGATTTATCTTTTAAAAAACTGGCAGCAGATCGAATTTTTAATTTTTGTGAATTTTTATTGTATTGGTATACCTCTCCCTGCCAAATTCCATTGGTTTGGAGTTCCAAAATCCGACCCTCTCTCGTGGTTTCATTCTGTTCTGTTTTTAAAATGGAACCTGTGTATTGGCCGATCACTTCTTTTGCAGTGAATCCGTAAATACGTTCAGCGGCTAAATTCCAATTGATGATTCGGAATTCCATATCCGTAACAATCACCGCATCATAAAGATATTGTAAGATTAGCGAAGAATACACCTCGCTCGGAATTAAATTTTCCATTACTCCAATCACAAAAACCGCCTGCGAAAAAAGTGCAAGCGATAACCGACAATTCGTAGACATGAGTATATCTACCTATTTCTGAAAAGAGATCTCAACCCTGCGTTGAGATCCTTAGTTGATTGGTTTTTTAGAAAATTAAGTTATTTGAATGAGCGCAATAGGGACCTTTCCATTCTCTCCTCCATCTCGATGGATTTTATTTTGTACATAAAAAAAGGCGTTCAACTAATTGAACGCCTTCAATAAACGATAATGACGAACTAAGGCAATATCCTACTTCCCGCCCCCACTCGCTATTCCGCTCCGCGGGCGAGCTCTGCACCTTGCCCAATCTAATGCTATCGCCCCCTATTTTTCTTTCCGAAAAATCCTGGCAGGCTTCGGCTTCCTAACGAAGCCTCACCCATTTCGCAAACAATTGGTAACTAGCGGTAGATTGATAAAAAAGGATTTATACTTATAGACAGAAAAAAATTTTAACCCGCAATGCTGCGCAGTGACCCATAGGGAACGAGCAGGCGACATTCGCGGAGCAAGCTCTGCTTGCCTAGCGAATAGTCGCGGACGGCAGCCGGCAAAAACAGCGCGTCCAGAAATAAAAAAAGCGTGAACCTAAGTCCACGCTTCGTTATCGTATATGAGTGCTAACCCGGCAATGTCCTACTTCCACCCCCACTCGCTGTTCCGCTCCGCGGGCGAGTGTCCGAGTCTTGCTCCCTATGGGTCGCAAGCCTGTCATTTCGCGAACAATTTGTGACTAGCGGTACTATTGGGTTCGTTCAATGGATTTTATTTTGTACATAAAAAAAGCCAACCTTGCGGTTGGCCTTTTTTTATTGAGTTATGAGTGCTAACCCGGCAATGTCCTACTCTCCCATTGAACGAACCCAATAGTACCATCGGCGATGAGAAGCTTGACTTCCGTGTTCGGAATGGGAACGGGTATGGCCTTCTCTCCATAATCACCAGGAGTAATTACCATTACTTCTAAGTGTGCTGGATTTGCAAGTCTATTTAAAAGAAAATTTACAAATTTAAATCGTAAGTCACACCAAATTTTAAGCCGGAGACGAGGATATTGTGTTCAGCCGTTGCCGATACAAATTCCATTAAAGTGCCGAGGCTACTGAGTCCATTTTCAGAGACACTGAAGGCAATCGGACTTTGAGACTTAGCGGTCATCCTTTCACTTTCAAAGCTTGCAAACAAACGAAGTTTAGGTACAACGACAATACTTCCACCAACACTGATCTTTTCGGAATAGAACGTGTAACCACCGCTAGCATAGTTATATACAATGCCATTATTATAAATTCGGAAATGTTCAGAATTATAAGTACCGGTTGAATTTAAGAGGAAAGGTCCATAAATTAGAAAATCAGCAAAGAGAGTAGCACGTTCATTTAAATCGAATTCAAAACCAACTCCGAGAAGTCCAGAGGTTCCCGTAGCAGTTTTTGTATCTTGACCAAAGTAAACGGGAGCTCCTACACCGAGGTAATTTCCTTCTAATGATTGACCAACACTTCGTAATACATATTTGGGAAGGATTCGAAAATTGGAAACCGGAGAAAGTGTAAATCCAATGTTAATGTCAGAATAGAGCAAACGATAGTCGGCATCTTTGATACCCAAGCCGGTTGCGTAATACGAATTCCATTCATAACCACGGCCAAACCGGTTTAGGTGTAAGCCTAAAAAAACATTACTTAAGATCCCTGCATTTAAAGAATGAAAATAATCAAAACCTAAATCATTGATGAGGGTCATCCCGCGATTGTTTTGCCAATCTTGGTTGTATTCCAAACCAACAATGTCGCTATAAAAATTCCTTTTTTCGAAGTCAGGACGAAGGCTACCGAGAAATAAAGCACCTTTTAATCGTAATGTATTTCCATCTACTTTTCCTTGAGCAAATACGGAACTAGTAAATGCGGATATGATCATTAGAAAAAAAACGAGACTACGTTTCATTATTTGAATTACCTCTAGATCCAATAACAACTGGCAGAGGGTTGACTCAAGAAAAATTTACTGAATATAAACTAAAACTTAAAACTCCAAAGGCATATACATTGCGAAATGAAAGGTTCTTATTTCATATGTATAGCGGTTTTCTTTGAAGATCTTGTTATGCTCTGTAATATTTTGAGATTCGAGGTAAACCTCTCTATCTGGAATTACCTGTGCTAAACTTAATCCTGGATTCTGAAGGGCTTTTTCCGAGTCCCAAACCAAACTTTTGTTTATTTTTTTAATAGAATTTTTCGATTGGGGCATAAGGAAAATTGGTTCAGTTCAAATAGGTCGCCAGTTGTTTTTGTTTTATAGGAATGGGAAATAAAAAAGTGATATTCGGAATCCTTAATGTATTTCTGATCTCGATCCCAGTGATCAGATAGGATCAATACGTTGATTCTATTCTGTTCTAAAAATTGATCGAAACTGACATTCTTATCAGAGATCTGAAATTGTTTGCAGTTGGCATTGGGAAGATAGGCGCAGACACTTCCATCAAATGCCAAAATATTGTAAGTTTTTAATTCTAAATTTCGTAGCACCTGGAGAGTAAATATATTGCTACATGGATTACGGAGTGCCACTGAACGAATAGTTTTCGCCTTTTGGAAATAAAAAGTTAGAAGAATCACTACAACAATGGGAACTACAAAATACAACCAAATTGGATTGGATTTCAAAGTTCGAAAAATCTTATGAAAGTTTTTTTGCTGAATCGATAACAAAACGATCGAGACTAAAAAGTGTAAGATATAATGTTCCCTTGGAAAAATGACTAAAATCGTAACAAAACTAATTCCAAGTAAAACATAAAGAAGCAAATGGTTTGCAATTTTTCTTTTTTTTCTTAGGAAACAAATTTGAATGAACCCTTTTATCTCAAAGAATAAAAACGAGAAAATGAACACAATACCCACAACAGGTGGGATTAAAAACAATTCCTGAATTTTTTTAAGAAACAAATCCAGATTGTAAAAAAGATGAAAGCCAAAATGTTTAGGATTCAACATCCAAAGATCCAAAAGATTTTTTGCATCCCCAAAATCTTTTGTTAAGAGCAAACCACAGGTAGTCCAAGGATCTTCCATATATACATTTCTTACAAATTTTGAGAAAGCATAATGTTGGCAAAATGCAATATAGGATCTTTCACCATCGCTCGGATTATGAGTGAGAATGATTATGAATCCGAATAAATACAAAAAGAACTTTAGAAACAAAGATCCTTTTTTTCTTTTAACTCCCCATGACTTATATAAAATTAGAAAAAACAATAAGTAGTATAGGCACAAAAACTCAACTCTTGTGAACACAAGAAGAAAACAAAAGATAATGGATAGGAAATCATGATTTGCACGAAACGATATATATAACAACACCAACCATATACTCGATAATAAAGTAATAAAGGGCCAAAGGTCTGATAAAAATCGACTGGAAAAGAGAAGAATCAGAAAAGATACAATCAGAATTAGTTCTTTTTTTGATCGTGCGACAAAAAGGAAACAAACGCCAAAAAGAAATACTAAAAGTTGGAAATTAATAAAATAACGATCGATAGGATCTTTTATAAATTTAGATAAAATTTTATAATGAAGTCGATACACTGCGGAATCAACAAAAGCAAATTTCTGATTTCCTCCTTCTAGGTAATTTGTTTCATCATAAAATAAAATATCTCGATCGGGTTTGATGAAAAGAGAATTCGAAAGAAGAAACAACAAAACAAGAAGAGAATAGAGTTTGTAAAATTTTAGCTTCATCGAATCAGTTTCTTCCTAAACAGATGAACTATCTATCCAGAAACAAAGAAAAGTCCATTATTCTACGAAAATAATGAAACATCTTTCACGAAGCAAGATGTTTCATGAAACAAAGAACACCAATTCTTGAAAAAGTCTTTTATAGTTGTATCTCTATATCGGTAACAGGAAAGGCAACACAAGAGTGAATCCATCCGAACTTTTTATCAGACTTTCGAATTTTAGCCTCTGGAGGGCTGAATACTTTTCCTGATTTTAGTTTCACTCGACACAGACTACATTCACCCGATCGACAAGCATTCTCAGTAAAATATCCATTTCTTTCTAAACTATTCAGAAGAGGTTCTCCAACTTTCGCTAAAAAAGTTTGGTGATCTCCTACTTTGACTTTTACTTCCTTTGTAGGAAGAAGCGAATTAGGCCAACCTTCCATTGTGTCGGGTCTTGGAGGTGGGCCATTACTTTCGATTAAGATCCGTCCCGATTTAACTCCAAGCTCAGAAAGAAGTTTTCCTACATGTTCATTAAAAGGAGTGGGGCCACATACATAATACATTTTTGATGGAGCATTTTGAAGTAAAGTTTGTAATGTTTTAAAATCCAATCGACCACGATATCCCTTAAAATTTGGACTCACTTGACGAGAAAGGAACTCGGTCAAAATAAAGTTTTGGTGAACAGAAGCTAATGCCCGAAGTTCATCAATAAAAATTACATCATCTTCATAACTATTAGAATAAATGATATGGAATCGAAAGTCTTTGTCCGATGCCAAAAACGATTTCAACATACTCATTGCAGGAGCAATCCCTGATCCACCAGCAAGGAATACCAAATCGAAACCATGAAAAAGGGGATTGTGATGGAACGAACCCATTGGTCCGCTAGATTCAAATTCTTGTCCAACCTTTACATCATCCAACAAATATGGACTCACAAATCCACCTTCTGCTCGTTTGATGGTCAATTCATACGAATTTAAATCTTTTGGTGAGGAAGAAATCGAATAAGGTCTCGCTGTTTGAACACCCGAAAGAGAAACAAATAAATTGATGTACTGTCCCGCCTGGAAGGGAGGTAATTTTTTGCCATCAACAGAAACCATTTTTAAGGTTTTTGTTGAAACTGTATCCACACGAATTTCTTCTACACGAAGTTTCAGCCGCTTTGGATGAAGACTGTTTATTTTTTGTCGAACAAGACCCTTCTCTTCTTTAAAGTTAGAACCCTTATTTTCCAATTCCTCTTTTTTTAAAGCTGCTTCCTGGAACCCAACAACAGAGTTCAAAATGTTTGTTTCTAGTTTTTTATTGTTATCTAACATATCTTATTTCCTATCAGTTAAAGTTGAGTTGTTCGATTTGGTTGAATCCTTTACTTTTCATGGAGCCGTAACATTTGTTTTTGATTTACGATGGATGTTCGAACGTTTTAAAATTTTCCGTGCAGTATAATAACCATTCAAATAGGTTGGTTGGAACCCACCCATACTGGTCCAACTGCTGGCAGAATAAAGTCCATCAATTGCATCCAAAGATTCACGAAACAAATGTCCATCTTGTAACATTTGTTTGAAACCATATATGGCCCCACCCGGTGTATTCAGATAACGCATCATCGTCATTGGTGTGGCAACTTCTGCCTTTTCAATATGTGCTCTAATTTTAGGATATGCCTTTTCAACAAGATCAATTAGTTTATCACCAAACTCATATTTTGTGGAAATATATTGTTCAGGAAGTATATCCTTCCACGCTTCTCCATATTGTAAGGCAACAAGAGTGACTACCGATTTTCCTTTTGGAGCAAGTTCCAAATCAATAAAATTATAACAAGTTACCATTCCCCAATCAGGAGCATCCAAAGTATACATACGATCTTCATTGACCTCTGCATTAGAAGTTGTCATTACAAAAGTGGAAGCAGTTGTGAAGCCTAATTCTTCAGGAGGACAATCCAAACCCAAATAAAGGCAAACGGCTGAAACGCCCATCCTTCTTGATTGGAAATCTTTTAAAACAGAAGGAGGCGTTTCTAAATCTAACATTTCATGGTAAGTGATAAGAGGACTTGCGTTCGATACAACAGCATCGCAAGTGACAGTCTCTCCTGTTTCGAGAAGAACAGCTCGCACAGCTCCGTTCTCTGTGAGAATTTTTTCTGCTGCGCAATGAAAACGAACTTCCCCACCTGCTTCTTCAAAAGAATTAAGTAGCGCACTCGAAAGCATTTGGGAACCGCCTTTGATATGCCAAGGTTTATAAACACAATAAAAAAATACCATACCTATGAATTCAGCAAAAACCAAGTCCGTTGTAGGTATACCAACATAACTCCAATAAGGTGTGATGACACTAATGAGATCTTCATTCTTAAAAAATTCATTTAATACATCGGTTGTGGAACGAAGGCCGTAAGATGAGAAATTTGGACATTTTGTTCGAATTTTTTCCTGATCGTTGGATAACCTAACTCTCGGCAAAATAAAATAATACTCATTCACAACGGCTTCACTAAGAGTAAAAAAACGATCAATCGAATTCCCTTCTTCTGGAAAAAGACTCTTTAAATGGTTTTTTAATTCTTCCCAATCGGCAGGCAATGTAACATCTAATTTTCCAGGTATCACAATACGATAGAGTTCTTCTTCTTGAACTAAAACTATTTTATCCAGAACACCAAGTTCTTCAAAGACACGGCGCATGATAAATGGATTTGATTCTGTTCCCACCCCGCTGAGTTGATGGAGGGCCACTTCAAATTCAAAATCTCCTCTCACAAAGGAGGTTGCACAACCACCAGGGACGTTATGCCTCTCGAGTAACAAAGTTTTTGAACCTTCTCGCTGCAATCGAGTAGCGGCCATTAAACCGGCGTTACCGGCACCAATTACAACAGTGTCATAATGAGACATTTTTATTCTCCACAGGGTAATCCTTATGAAGAACACCCAATCTTTACACTGTAAAGATTGCAACCTTTTTTCTTGTCCCGATTTTTTAAATCTCCACCCCTTCGCATCAAAATTCACGTTACGTCTCTTTTGAAACCTTTACTGAAAAGAATTTACAACGGAAGCATTGGGCCCTACTAGGTTGTAATGGCCGGGAAAAAAGTGAAAATAGACAAACCTACCAGTTCCTACCATCACGGTGACCTTCGCCCTGCCCTTATATCTGCTGCGCGAAGCTTGTTGCAAAACCAAGGGGCCGATGCCCTTTCTTTACGATCTATCGCTTCTGCCATTGGTGTCACACATATGGCCCCCTATGCTCACTTTAAAGGGAAACAAGAATTACTACAGTCGGTAGCCGCATCCGGGTATAATGAACTGGCTGCGAATATGCTTGCGGCCCAAAAAAAACATCCGAAAGTCCAAGGTCGAATGATGGCCTATCATTACGGTGTGGAATACATCCATTTTGCAATCGCAAGTCCCAACCTTTACCGATTGATGATGAGCCAAATTGATTTGGAAAAAAAAATGGGTTCAGATCCACACGAAAGAGAGATTTGGGTGAGTTCACAACGTCCCTTTCGTTTGTTGTTTGCTGCCTTTGCAAATGAAAAAGTTAGTAAAAAATTAGCTCATGCCAGAGCACTTGGAGCTTGGGCTACTGTACATGGAATTGCTTCTCTTGCCATCGATGGACACTTAGTCCTTCCGGAAGGAATGGATGTGATCCAATTATTCAAAGCAACCGTTAGTTCCTCAGTGGATCTAGGATAAAAAAAACTATGACAAAAAGTAAATTATTAGAAATGCATAACGTCGGAATCGTTGTGGAATCAATCGACAACGCTATTTCTTTTTTTCAAGAAATTGGACTAACACTGGAAGGAAGAATGGTCGTTGCAGGTGAATGGGCAGGGCAAGTCACAGGACTTAAGAATCAGGAAGTAGAGATTGCAATGATGGTGACCCCAGACGGACACACTCGCATAGAACTATCTCAATTTATATCACCAAAAACAATCGCTGACCACAGAACAGCTCCAGTCAATTCTCTTGGTTATCTTCGTATTATGTTTAGAGTGGACAACCTAGACGAATTGTTATCTCGCTTAGAAAAACATGGAGCCACGCTCGTTGGCGATGTGGTTATATTTGAAAATATATATAAACTCTGTTATATTCGTGGAGTTGAGGGAATCCTCATTGGGCTTGCCGAACAAATCGGAACCCAAACAGCAACGGATATTTTAGAGAACTGAATGAAACTAATTTATCCTGTTTTGTTTTTTGTTTTCATCTCAAACTGCACTCGGTTTATACTTTCACCTGGCATCAATTCAGATCTATCGGTCAGGATCCATGAGTCTAAAAATCCAACTGACGATAGTAAATACAAATTGTCTGTTTTTAAACTTAGCGACCAAAATTTAGAATTAGCTTTATTTGATATAAATAACTTCTCTTCACTAAACCCAAACTTTAATAAAAATTTGGAAGAAATTTACAAAGATATTAAAATAACCAACTTCGCATTTATCATCGAAGTATTCGCAGAAAATGGATTAGAAGATTTAAACCAAATAAACGAAATCGAAATTGATAATCCAGATTGTAAAGCTACCAAATACATAATTTATCGTTATGATTATATCAAATTCGTCCTTGTTCGCGGGAAGAGAGAAAATATTTATCCAAAATTTCCAGAAGAAAAATACCAATTTGAATTTCAACCGAAGATGGCTAACGTCGAAATCACAGAGCTCCCAAGAAAACGCATTCTAATTTATTTCGATCAATCATGTAATCCTGCCCATTCAAGAAAAATAAATTTCAAAATTAAATCACAAATAAATATTAATTATACAATCGAATTGTCAGAAGCCGCATAAAACCATCTAACTCTTATTATATCAAAAAACCATACGACTGTCCATTCCGCCTTGCTCAATCTAATGCTATCGCCCCCCTATTTTTCTTTCCGAAAAATCCTGGCAGGCTTCGGCTTCCTAACGAAGCCTCACCCATTTCGCGAACAATTGGTAACTAATGGTAGATTGATAAAAAAGGATTTATATTTATAGATAGAAAAAAAATCTACCCGGCAATGCTGCGCAGTGACCCGTAGGAAACGAGCAGCTAATCGTTGAAAGCCATGAAGGTTTTGTGATAAATCCACCCGGCAATCATGCCGGAAAAAATAGAGCAAGACACCTTGCTCTATTTTTGAGGCAGCGACCGCTACTGCGAGTCGCGGACATTAGCCGGACCACACAGAGCACCCACAAATAAAAAAAGCGTGAACCTAAGTCCACGCTTCGTTATCGTATATGAGTGCTAACCCGGCAATATCCTACTTCCCGCCCCACTCGCTGTTCCGCTCCGCGGGCGAGTGTCCGAGTCTTGCTCCCTATGGGTCGCAAGCCTGTCATTTCGCGAACAATTGGTAACTAGCGGTAGATTGATAAAAAAGGATTTATACTTATAGACAGAAAAAAATTTTAACCCGCAATGCTGCGCAGTGACCCGTAGGGAACGAGCAGGCGACATTCGCGGAGCAAGCTCTGCTTGCCTAGCGAATAGTCGCGGACGGCAGCCGGCAAAAACAGAACACCCACAAACAAAAAAGGCGCTCACTTTCATGAACGCCTTAATAAACTATAATTGCTAACCCGGCAATGTCCTACTCTCCCATTGAGCGAACCCAATAGTACCATCGGCGATGAGAAGCTTGACTTCCGTGTTCGGAATGGGAACGGGTATGGCCTTCTCTCCATAATCACCAGGAGTAATTACCATGTGTACAGAGAGGTTCGGTTAGTCAAACCTTTCATTAAGAAAAGGTTGCGTTTTTTTAGGAAACTGAAACTTTTTCTTTATGCCTGAATTGACGGAACCATTGGTAAAAACTGAAAATTTCACGGTGATGGGCCTCAAAATCCGGACTTCAAATGCCCCTGGTGATGCTGATATCAAAATACCATCAATCTACTCTCGGTTTTACAAAGAAGACATTCCAAAACAAATGGAGATGTTTCGAAAGTATGATCCACTTTTTGCAGTTTATTTCAACTATGCATCAGATGAAAATGGGGCTTATGATTTTTTGTTAGGTTATGCTGTCGAAACAAACACAAAGTTATTACCAGGAATGGAGATAGTGCACGTCGGACCACAAAACGGTCGTTATTTTCAAATCCAACCGGGAGCACCAGAAGAAGTTGTCCCTAAATTTTGGGCAGAGATTTGGAACCATCCAGAAATTCCCAAAATCAGAACCTACCAAACAGATTGGGAAGAATATTCGGAAGCAGGGATCAGAGTTTTTTTATCTACAAAGTAGTAAAAAGGGATGTCTCACTTTTTTTAATTCACAAAAATAATATTCGTCACTCGCATTTGCTTAGGTGGTTCGATAGCAAGTCTTTTGAAATTAGAATTACGCTCTGAAAAACATTTGTTTAGATTTCAGTTGATTGGTGTTTTCTATCCACCACTAGTTCCCGCCAATCGTTTACGGTCCAAACCCAAATCCCAACGAAAAGGGAAGTAGCAATCCAAAGGCCAATGATAGAACCTGGGATTAATAAAAAGTCGACAACCCCATGTTGCATAACGGCCAAAGCAAATCCCAATGCAATGTACAAACGTTTGTTGGCATTATCAATTTTCAAATTGCTCTTCAATAAAAACAAAGAAAAACAGAGATTGATCAGCAAATGGATATTGGAAGAATGAACGGTTCGTGCAACGAAGAGGTCGAATTTTTTTTCGTCCGGCTCTCTTGCAATGTAATGAGTGTTTTCAATAAAAGAAAATCCCATTGCCACAAAAGATCCAAACAAAACCACATTAGGAGAAAAGGTTTTTGTTTTTTTATCATAACCTAAAACAAAAGACAAAACCATAATAAAAAAAATCTTAAATGTCTCTTCAGTGATCCCTGCTTGGATAAATGCCAAATGAGCAGTTTGAGTTAACATACTTACTTTTTTCTTTGGCATAAAATCTGTTTCTGGCCAAAGGATGGG
This sequence comes from Leptospira bourretii, assembly GCF_004770145.1. Taxonomy (NCBI): domain Bacteria; kingdom Pseudomonadati; phylum Spirochaetota; class Leptospiria; order Leptospirales; family Leptospiraceae; genus Leptospira; species Leptospira bourretii. Next base: position 217,600 of record NZ_RQFW01000024.1, read on the forward strand.
ATGTAGTCTAAGAATTAAATCTGTGGACAACCAACCAAAGAACAAAGCCAAAAAGATACCCAATACTTCCTGCCAACCTTTTTTAGGTTTGTATGCCTTCCAAATGACGATTGCCCAAGGAAGAATCGTGAATGATCCAATCAAATAATCAATGGGTCCAATTTCTTTCATTCTGGTAACTCTTCCATATAACGCCCGTCAAATAAATTGATCATTTCTTTTTGTAATTGTGTGGGAACAAACTCAGGATCAATCGGTCCATTCCAAAAAAGTTCCGTCACACGAATGTCGTTTTTGGTTCCTGGTGGTGGCATTAGTGGACCCAAACTTTCTACAAGTTGTAAAGTGCGTAAGTCCTGATCTGGATAATCAGATGCTTCCACAAGTTCCACATCAATCACATCCCCATCTTGGGTAATGGTATAAGCAACCACAGAAGAATATGGATGAGGAGCTTTGGCCCAGTAGTCCATATAACTTTCTGGGATTCTCATTTTTGCAGAAATATAATTGGAGTAAGTTGGCGGAACTTTTTTACCTTTAATTTTTTTGATATAACCTTTGACCGGGCCATTGTCCGCTACTTTTTCGTTGGAAATCTTTTCGCCCTTCTCTTTGTTTTCCGTTTCATTCCCGGTAACAATTCCCCCATTTAATCCTCTCGTATCATCAGGGACATTGGGATCGATGAAATAGAACTCCATTTTTTCTGGACGAAAGTGATCATTCTTTTGTGAGGACTGTTCTTTCTTTTTACCACGTTGCAAAGTGATCGGGATCAGAAAAACAAGAGAGATCAAAATCAAATGAAAGAGTAAAGAAAGTGGCAAAACATTTCGGAAACCTTTTCGTAGCCCAGGTTTGAAAAAGGGTTCTGACTCACCTACTTTATCTTCTTTAACTCCTAAGTTTTCTAAACTAAACGATTTTTCGAGTAAGTATGAGGAGTAAAAGTAAATTCCCACAAGTGCTAATACAGAAAACCCCGCATAGGCAATGTTTTGTGACGAAATAAAAAAATCTTTATCAGGAACTCCTGGTTTTAATCCAAACCCTGCCAAAAACTGAATCCCAAAAATGGGACTTAAATAGGAAAACACCCAAACGGCAGAAAATAAAAAAAGTAACAAAGTTAAAAATAAAATAGGAAACCCACGCCAATACTCATAAACATAAATATGCCCGAATCCAGGAAGGATATGATCTCGGAATTTTGCTTTTTCTTTGACGATAAGTTCTAATCGGAATGGGAATTTTCCTTGTGAGACAACGGCTGCTTTCCACCTTTCGCGGATACGGATTCCTTCCATATAACGTAGATAAGGTTTTGCAATCAACGAAGGAATTTTGTTTCGATTGAAACTAAACAAAAGGATACAAAGTGAAATCGAATAATTAAAAACAAACTGGTATACATCCACAAGCGGTGCCAACGGAGAAAGTGATTTGTTGGGATGTAATTTTTCAGAAAGGTATTGGAATGCAAAATTGAGAAGAAGGGCAAGAAACAATACTAACAACAAAGTATCAAACTTGGAATCGCGAATTCGCATCTCAGTGCGGATTCTTCCATAAGGATGTTCCGTTTGTAACCTTGCCGTTCGGATGGATTCTCTTTTTTTGTTTCTTTTGTGGCTATGAAAGTAGTTTGTTAGCAGCAAAAGAAAACAGATGACCACAAATCCAAACTTTAGCTGGAGGCCCCGAGAATCCTTTGCCAAAAATTCATTGATGACTGCCTCCCATTCGAGTCCCGACCTGTGCACAA
>NZ_RQFW01000025.1 GCF_004770145.1 Leptospira bourretii
TATATCCTAGATACATTCGGCACAACTCCTTCCCTCTGAGCTGTCACTAATCTATCCATCCCAACTGCCTTTATGGATTTATAGAATGACAGCTCGTTCAAATAGAGTTGTGAGTAAGTTGGTTTTATATAACAGTAAGCACTGAACGCACTTTTTAATAATCTCTGATTACCTTCAGCTACTTGATTGTGAATAGAAAATTTACTCCAACGATTCTTTGCAAATTTATACCTTTTATCTTTACTATGAGCCTGATGATTTACAGTCCTATGTTTTTTGTAAATACCCCATAACCAAGGATACCCTTCATCTGAAAATAGAGGAGACTCATAGGGAACAGTTTTGCGAAGTAAAGTTCCTAATGTATTGGCTTTCTGATCTGGGACTGAATCAAAAAATACACAACCATTCTGAGTAGCTATAGTGCTTACAAGTATTCCTACCTGCCTACCACCAACGGAATCACTTTGATATATACTAGCAGTGAGACCACCATGACGAAACCTTTTCCGATGTTGATTACTTCTCTGAGAGGCTGAATAGAGGACTGCTGTATCTGTATGTGGTATCTTTCTATAAAGTTTCTTTCCTAAGTGCTTCTTTACGTCCTTACCATCTTCTACCTTTGGAAGAGTAACATTTTTGAAAGTATCTTTGAGATCATTGTAATATAATTTCCTTAAAACTTCTACCTGATGGCTCGAAAACACCTGTAAACGTTGCTTCAAAAGCCTTGCAGACTTATATGAAATACTTAACCTTTTACTAATTTCTACTGAAGTGATTACCTTTGGAAATTGTAGGATAGATTCTTCTAGGATATACCCAAACATCCAGATTGGTAGCTTAAAATGATGTAATGGAGTATATGAGAGCCTGGAGACTTGGTGGTGACAGTTTTTATTCCCACATCTTACAAGGTCAGGACGATTCTTAACACCCTTTGAAAGGATTACATTACACTTGGGGCAGTACTTAGGGTAGAGGTCATATAGTATTTTATATGTGAGCTTCTGAAATTTCTCAGTATGGATTCCTGAAGTACTTTTATATTTATAGTCCTTAAAAGTCTCTGCTTCCACAAAAATGTCATCTGTAAGGTTCTCATAAAGATGATCCTTGGAGTGGTGATTGTTTTCCCCTTCTAAGTGTATCTCTGAGGAAGTGGGTAGAGGAAAGTAGGCTCCTTCGCTAGTATTCTTTGAAATAGCAGGTGTAATATTCCCCTTTGAGGATAATTTGGGTGATCCTTTTTTTATTCTAAGGGTAGATTCTTTGGTGTGTAATTGCTTCGAGGATACATTTGTAGAGGCTGTAGTTCGTTGGGATAGGATTGGAGAAGGGGATACGTTGGGAGAGCTTAATTTTGGGTCACAGGTGTTAGGTTCTGAGGGGGAATTACGGGATTTGTGCGGATTGGTATGGAGAGAT
>NZ_RQFW01000026.1 GCF_004770145.1 Leptospira bourretii
CCAAACTCCAATGGCTAAAAGAACCCACTCCAGACAATGTCTGTCGAATTTTAAGTAATGTTAGGTGTCTATCGGAAGGTGTGGATGTTCCAGCCTTGGATGCTGTTTTATTTTTGACTCCACGCAATTCGCAGGTGGATGTGGTGCAATCTGTTGGCCGAGTGATGCGAAATGCACCGGGTAAAGACAAGGGGTATGTTATTTTACCAGTTGTGATTCCTGCTGGAGTGGAACCACACGAGGCTCTGAATGACAACAAAACCTACAAAGTGGTTTGGCAGGTCTTACAAGCCCTTCGTTCGCATGACGACCGTTTTGATGCGATGGTCAATAAATTAGAAATCAATGGACCTGATGTTGCTAAGATGGAAGTGATCGCGATCTCTGATTCTTTTGGCAAAAAGAAAGAGAAGAAAGGCGAAGGAAAGAATTTAGGTCGTGGAAGCGATCACTTGGGAAATGCACCTCAACCCAAACACCCTCACTCAAAAGAGAAAGATCAGTTTGAAATGCAATTTGATATCGGAACCATTGAGATGGCAATTTATGCCAAGGTGGTGCAAAAATGTGGGAACCGTCTGCATTGGGAAGAGTGGGCGGGAGACATTGCCAAAATTGCAAACACTCATATCTCGCGGATCCAAGCGATTTTATACGATCCCAAAAACAAAAAAGAAATTGGTGCTTTTCATGAGTTTGCCGAAGAGCTCAGGGACGATTTAAATGATAGCATTTCTGATGGGGAAGTGGTGGAAATGCTTGCCCAACACCTCATCACCAAACCTGTCTTTGACGCGTTGTTTCAAAACAACGATTTTACCAAACAAAATGCGGTGTCTAGAGCAATGGATAACATTCTTGGTATTTTACAAGAACACCACCTAGAAAAGGAAACAGACACCTTACAACGATTCTATGAATCGGTCAAAATGAGAGCTAGTGGAATTACCAACGCGGAAGGCCGCCAAAAGATTATTTTGGAACTGTATGATAAGTTTTTTAGTAACGCCTTCCCCAAGTTATCCGAACGGTTGGGGATTGTCTACACTCCTGTAGAGGCTGTGGACTTTATTCTCCATTCGGTTGCCGATGTTTTGGATTCCGAATTTGGTTTGAAATACGGGGACGATGCTGTGCAGGTGCTTGATCCCTTTACGGGCACGGGAACCTTTCTCACAAGGCTTTTGCAATCGGGCCTGATGACCAAAGAAGAGGTCATTCGAAAATACAAATCGGGGCTCCATGCCAATGAGATTGTCTTACTTGCCTATTACATTGCTTCGATCAATATCGAATCAACCTACCATTCAATCACAGGAGAACCGTACACTCCGTTCACAGGAATGCTCCTTACCGATACCTTCCAACTGTTTGAAAAGGACGATATGATTAGCAACTTCCTTCCCGAAAACAGCGAACGGAGGATGAAACAAAAATCCCAAAATGTCCAAGTGATTGTTTGCAATCCTCCCTATTCGGCAGGACAAACCAGTGCCAACGACAACAACCAAAATGTCAAATACCCTGGGCTTGACAGTAGGATTGAAGTTACTTATGCCAAAGAATCCAGTGCTACCAACAAAAATGCGTTATACGATTCCTATATCCGAGCCATTCGTTGGGCGAGTGATCGGATAGGAGAAAGTGGGGTGATGGGTTTTATCACGAATGCGGGATTTGTCGAAGGAAATGCGATGGATGGGCTTCGGAAATGTTTGCAGGAAGAATTTAGTTCGCTCTATATCTTTCACTTACGAGGAAACCAACGGACTTCAGGAGAATTGTCTCGCAAAGAAGGCGGAAAACTCTTTGGATCAGGGAGCCGAGCACCTATTGCAATCACTATCTTTGTCAAAAATCCAAAGACAAAAGAAATGGGAAAAATCTATTTTCATGACATTGGGAACTATATGACCCGCGAACAAAAGTTAGAAAAACTTCGGGAGTTTGGGAGCATCGAAGGAATTGCCAAAGCCAAAGGATGGAAAGAACTTACACCTGACAAACACCATGATTGGATTGGGCAAAGGGATGAAAGTTTTAGCGAATTTATTTCTTTAGGGGATAAGAAAGATAAGTCGAGTGTGACTTTGTTTGAGAATTATTCAAGGGGATTGGAAACAGCTAGAGATGCTTGGGTTTACAACTTTTCAAATCAGTCTCTGAATACTAATATTAAGAATTTTCTCAAATTCTATGAGTTTGAAAGAAAACGTCTAGAAGAGTATACATTGAATGAAAAATCAAAGAAACTTGATAAAACAAACGAATTTGTTAACAATGATTCTACGAAAATCAGTTGGTCAAGTAGTCTCATTTCTAATTTGGAGAGAAATGTTAAATCTAATTTTCAAGAAAATAGAATTTCTATTGGCATTTATCGACCATTTACTAAGCAGAAAATATATTATGAGCAGTTTCTAAATCATCGTGTAGGGCAAATGCCTCGAATCTTTCCTACGCCCACTGCGGAAAATCGAGTGATCTATATGAGTGGATCAGGTAATAGTGGAAAGGAATTCTCGGTATTATTAGTCGATACTATTCCTGATCTTAATATGCAACATTCAGGAGGCCAAGGTTTTCCACTCTATCTCTACGATACAGATGACTCAGACTCTGGTAGTGACGACACCAACGATGATAGCCTCTTTGCCAATAACAATACCACTTCGATTGCTGCGGCTGCTGAGCCCAGTCGAAGCGAGACCCGTCGAAGACACGCAATTACCGATTCGGGATTCCAACATTTCAAAGAGGCGTATCCCAAGGAAACAATCACCAAAGAAGATATCTTTTACTATGTATATGGGTTCCTCCATTCGCCCACGTATCGAGAACGTTATGCGGACAATTTGACAAAGGAACTGCCTCGGATCCCTCGTGTAAAAGATCCCAAAGATTTCTTCGCGTTTAGCAAAGCGGGGCGTGCCCTTGCCGACCTCCATATTGGGTATGAGAAGGTAAAACCTTATCCTGTGAAACTTGTCACTACCAAAACCCAACTCAAACCCGAACACTACTATGTGACCCAAATGAAATATGCCAAAAATGGAAAGGAAAAAGACCAAACCATTGTGATCTACAATGAGTATATCACCATCACAGACATTCCTTTGGAAGCCTATGAGTACGTTGTGAACGGCAAATCCGCCTTAGATTGGATCATCGAACGGTATTGTGTGAAAACCGATAAAGACAGTGGGATTGTGAATGATGCAAATCTTTGGGGGATCGAAACGGAAAACAATCCTAAGTATCCATTGGAGTTATTTCAGAAAGTGATTACAGTGAGTCTTGCAACGATGGAGATTGTGAAGGAGTTGCCGGAGTGGGAGTGAGTGAGAAGGGGAGGGGGGGAAAGGTTTTGTGTGGGAGTGGAAGAGTTGCTATTATAAGACCTCTGCTTATGGAAATAAAAGCTGGTATAGGTTGTTTTTCTTCGTTTTTTGAAATATATATTGGTCTACATTTGTTTTTGAAAAATCAATTGAATTGAATAATTCTTCATTTTTCCAAGCATCCATTTCGTGAGTGAGATCGCTTAATTCTGAAGCATTATAATTCTTAAATGTATTAACTGTTTTCGCGATAACTTGCTTTTCAAATACAGATAATTTATCGGTATCATATTTACTGTTTTGATCTAATTCAATGAATGTCATGTTACCCGAGCCATAACCAATGTAAGATTTTAATTGAAAACCATGCTTCGATTTGAGAAGAGATATATATTGATTAAATTCTTTAACCACTGGTCCATACGGCATTTTTATAAATTCTAAACCAGTTAACGTTTTCTTGAGATTCCCGTTAGGACTGTTAAAATATACAAAATCAATTAGAAATAAATATTTATTCCATTTCGTTTTAGATAAATCATGCGGATCAATAGTAAGAATAGTTGCAGTAATTGAAACTAATTTTTCAGTTTCCATCTTGTGCACCTTTTAAATAATCAAGTTTTCGACGAAGCAACTTTAGTTTTACTTTATGAATAAAAGGTTTAGAAGAATCTTCCATGAGTGTTTTTATTTTTTTCATCTAAAATCCACTCAATTTCTTCATCTTCTGGAATCACGTAATATAAGTGATTTTCTCCTTTCGTCCCCTTCAACATTTGATCAGAAATTGAAATCGATAACTGGACCATAATCAATCGCGATAGTTATTGATAAGAAGTTCTTTCTTGAAATATCGAAACTCAAGTAGCTTTTATAGAAATCCCACCATTTGTTTTTAGTTTCTACAAGAATTTCGATTAAATCTTTTGCTGTAAGATCTTGAGGAATCTCTTTCATATTTTCGTTTGCAATTCTGTTATTCCAATAAGCTAGAGTTTTCTCTTCTTTGAAATCAGGATAAAAATACATCACTGCATCCCCTAAAAATTTAATCGGTTCAAGTTTTCTTTTTTTAAATTCTGAAATTGCCATTTCATAGAAACGTTGCATAACTCCAACCCACTCAGGGAAAGGTTTTCCAAATTTAATTCCAGTTGAGTTTGCTAAATCAATAAAAATTATATATGCATTGAAGGCGTTTTTTACTAGTTCTTGTTTACGTCTTTCGTTTGATTGAGCTTCGTCACCAGATGACATTAATTTATCTATGTTTGTCTCCATTATAATTCCTTTTTTATAATATGTCTAGGCTGGCCCTTAGCCGCTGGTGTAAGCGTTGGAGAGTAGAACGACACGTCTAGAAAGTGCCAGAAGTCTTTCCGTCGCAGACCGAGCTATGGCCTTGTGCCGAAGATGTAAGTCGTAGTTATCGAATGAGCCAAGCATTCTAACTTTCGAAATTAGGAAATTTAATAACAATAACATCTAACATTATTTTATAATTCCAAATGTACGCATTTGACCATAAATATTTGATATTTCGGAATTAAGTTGCCTTAAATACTCTTTACAAACATGAAAGTAAAGATCCTCTCGAGTATCTTCCAAAACAATTTCAAACTTCCTTTTTTTTAATTGAATAATTAATTCGTTAAAACTATTTTTTAGTGAGATGGTGTCGTCGGATGTCAGGGCAATTGTAATTTCTTTTTCTGGGAAATTGATCTGTAAAAATGTTTTTTCTTCAGATCTAATAATTACTGATTTAATTGCTTCCATATATTCCCTTCCTTTCTCCGAATGCATTCCTACCACCTTCTAACGTGGTCATACTTTTTTCTTTCCAATCAAGGGAATCGACTCCGTTTATTATTTTTAGCCGATTTGAAAAAGGATTGCCTTGATAAGTTTTGTAACCTTCATGCGTATGTTCTCGATAAATTGAATTATATGGTAATGTTCGAACTGCTATATTAGCATCATGTGTAGCTATCACAATTCGCTTCCCACTTTTGGCCAGATCTTTAAGTATTGGAACAATGAAATCACTAATAAAATCATTTCCGAGACTTTTTTCTGGTTCATCAACCAAGTATACATCTTTATCTTCTTTAAGTTCTTTTGCCAAAAGAACCATAGAAGATTCACCATTTGAAGGTTTATACTCAATGTGGTTTAGTTCAAAAAATCTTTTAAATAAAACAAGATCCTTTATTGATTTAATTTTTGCTGAATCATCTACTTTTAATAACTCTGATAATGCTGCAAAAAAATCTGCCTGGTATACTTTTTCTGCAAGAATATTAATACATTTAGAAAATTCTTTTTCTGGAGATTTTGTGTTGCTTGATAAATGTTTGAATTCACCATCTGATATAATTCCATTCTGAAATTTAAAATCCGTGACACAAAACAATTTGCCCTTGTTCTCAAAATCCCAAACAAATTCTGTCCACTTTTTTATTGGTTTTTTTAAATTTGTCACAACTTTTTGAAGAGCTAAGTCAAGCTTGATTCTATTGCTGCCGTACTCAAGAAATCCTGTACTTTGTGGTTTTTTAGGAACGCCGGTTTTCTTTGAAACTTCCAACGAAAAACATTTTATAGTAAAGTTAATAAGTCTTGCAGATTTGAAGTTTTTGAATGCATCATATGTTTTATCTGATAGGTGGTTTTGTGCTTTATTTAAAGCCTCGTTCAATTCATTAAAGAGCGATTCTCCCAGAATCGTTTTATTGAATTCATTTCGATTTAATTCATTTATAAAATTATCGAACTCTTTTCTTAGGTTAGTAGTATCTGTTAAAGTTGACGACAGTCGATTCTCATCAATGGGAAGAATTTCTCTTATCAAAAGCTTTTGTGCAATTTTGCTTGATTCTTGCTTACTATAATGTTCTCTGTAACTCGTCAAATTTGCTATCTCAGCTTCTTCAGCGTTTCGAATAAATGATATCTCTTCTTTACAATCAGAAATATCAGAATCTAAAAGATCCAATTCTAATTTAGAAGCAGACAAATCATATTTCTTTATAAGGTTTTCAGAATTTGACTCAAAAAGATTCGCTTTAATTCCTTTGTCATTGTAATGCTTGCAAATACTTTTAAGTATTTCTGTTTTCCCTGTTCCCTTTGATCCAAATAATATATTGACATCATCCCAGATATCAATTTCTATCGGTGGCTCTCCTTTGAATGGAGTTAATTTGATGTGGCTTTTATTTTTTGATGCCAATAAGGTTTGTATTGTACTTTCGTTTTTATCTAAAAGAAGGCAAAATTGTTCAAAACTTTCTACTGGAAGTCTTAGCTCAGGTAATCCATTGGAAATTTTTAAGTATGAATCCCAATCCTGAACATCTGATCCATAAATTGAATTATGCCCATGACTCACAAATATTCCTGCCGAAATTGAATCGGTAGCTTCTTTTATCACCCGATTCGAATTTTTGATTCCAGAAATTAAAACATCGATTGCAGCGTCTCCTATATTTGGTTTTTTATTGTAATAGTGAGCGATATAAATTACATCTATATCGTTAAATGCATAGGAAATTTTGCTTATATCGATAACAAATTTATCGGGAGACTCACTATTAATTAATTTTAAAAGTATTTCGTTAAATGCTTCTACTTGTTTTGGATTTGATATAACAATAAGATGACCACGTTTATTTTCATGGATAATATCTAGTTCGACACCTGGCCAAATTTGAAGATGTTCTGCTTTTAACGCTAATATCTCATTAAACTGATCAATATCAAAAAGATTATGATTTGTTATTGCGCAAATACCGACATCGGAATTAGATATTATTTCACAAAATTTCTTAGGTGTAATCTCGCGCGTGTGAGCATCTCCTCTTTTGGTTTTTCTTGTGTGTATATGGATATCAATTTTCATACATTTTATCCGTATTAAATTATTTATATTTAGTTAATATCGTTTTGCTGGTATGCCTTCAAGACATGGGTAACTTTTATGCGTCAGTAGAAAGGTAACACTTTTTGATTAACTTACCTGATTTTTTAACTTTGTATGAGTTAGGATCAAGAATAAATTTGGATCGATAACACCTAACTTATTAATATCGAACCAAATGGAGATAAAAATCGCTTTCCTTTTTGATATCGCCATTAAATCCGTTAAATGGATTCCCAACCATACTGAAATGCCATCCAATTAATGTAACCCCTGTCTTTGATATACCTTTGCTTGAATTCGTAATGATCTGAGATAAGTAAATCAGCATTAGGATCGAAGGGTTTCTCTGGCTTCACATAAATTTGCTCAAGGGTCTTCATGTCGAGAGCCTCGTGAGGCCTCTTCCTGTTAAAATCGATTTTCCACTTGTTGAAGAATTATTGGAAGAGAGTTATATTTCCCACGATCTCATTTTGTAATTCGCGAGCCATGTCTCTATGCATATGCATTTATAATCAGAATTTCTTTGTATAGCCATTATTAACATCTTGAAATTCTGAAAAAAGTGTTAGATACTAGATGTGTCTATTTCTTTATCAATAAGCTGTGCAAATTCTTAAACTCTCACCACCATTTCGGTAAAACTTATCCATGGTTCTCGTCTATTTTAATAGGAAGATAATATCCTTGTATTTATTAGCGCCCTTTACATTTTGTGGAGTGTTTTGCTCGCAGGTTGAGCTCGAGACAAGTATATGTATTAATACAACAATTTTCGAAAATGTGGTTCGAAAAGATTTCTTGATCCGACTAATTTTACTTACTTCTCATCTTTCTGAAAGTATAAATAATTCCATTAATAAAAATATAGCTTACAATAGAATATAAAATCATTAGAAAAATTACTTCATAAAATCCTAACTCAATTCCTAAAAATCTAAACATTTAACTACCCTCACTTTATTTTGATGAAAATTTATAGCAAATTCTAAAAATACTGCTATGTCTTTACAAACATAATTTTGATTTTGTATCTGATATACTACAAATGAATCGGTTCCACACTTAGTAGAGATACCATCCTGAGCGCTGAGCTGGGTAAAATTGACGTCATTCTGTAAAGAATCCAGAATAAATTGAAATCTTAAATCCACGGTATTAAACTCCTTCCAAGGTACTCCTAAAAAGGTGATCTAAAGGGGCGATTAACCTGCTAGTGTTACCCATGTCCTGAGGCATACAAAATTTCGATAGCGTAAAACGAACTAGTGTTACCGAAGTTCCCCGACCCTGAGTCCCAACGGGACGTTAGGGACGGGAATGTAGCTTGCTTTTAAAAGCGAATGCAGGGAGTAGAATGTGGCACAGCCCAAGCGAAGCCGGAGTGCAGAAGCGTAGCGGTAACAAGCTGTTATACGCCGTATTGCTTGCTGCGTTTTAACGGCATCTCATTATAAGTTTTTCCATCTAATTCACGACCATTGGCTTTTTTATTTCTTCCTCCCCATTGCTTGAAGAAAAATGCTACATCGTATTTTCTACATTGTTTTTGAATTTCAATCACCCAATCCTTAGAGATAGGCCTCGGTTGGTGTCCGCTCTCACCACCAACGATTACCCAATCAATACCTTTTAAATTAATCTCTCCTAGCGAATCAATTAAAGGTTCGCAGGATAGGAATTTTACTTTAGCTTTTGTTTTCTTTAATAAATTTACTCTTGGGATGACGAGTTTATTTTCAACAGAAACTCCCATCCAAATGTTATGAGTCCATTTCAATTTTTTATTAAGATCTAAAACTCGTTCTGGTCTCTTGGTTAGAATCTGAAAAACATGTTGAGGATTGTTATTCATAACATTGAAAACATCTTCAATAAAATAATCAGGGATACTTTTGTGAAAAAGATCACTCATTGAGTTTACAAATACAATTTTTGAATTTTTCCAAGAATAGGGAGCAGAGAGAGCTTCAGGATGAACTTTAACTTTAAATCCTTCTGAATATTTTTCAACACCCATTGCTTGGAGTCTTTTTGACATTATTTCTGCATAACAAAACTTGCATCCCGCAGATATTTTTGTACAACCGGTTGTAGGGTTCCAAGTCATTTCCGTCCATTCTATGCTTGATTTAGCCATTTATTTTAACCTTATTTTCAAAAACTTTCTTTGAGTTTTGTAAGCATCGTAGTTAATATAAAATGTACCTTTTTTGATAGGATTAACATTTTCAGAGGTTATAACTAGTTTATTAGAGTTCTGCAAATCACTCAAAACATCACATGCGTGCGTCGGAAGATAACCTTCTCGGAGACAAAATTCATAAATTTCCGCATTAGATCTTTCTTTATTGTCGGCATCATTGAAAAAACGTAATAAAATTGTTTCTAAAGAATCGATCTGTGGTGTTTCAAAAAGATTAAAGTTATTGTTGCTTGAATAGCTCCAACCCCTACCAAATTCATTGTCAATTTTCCACTTTGATTCTAGCATTTTTTCGAATCCTCGAATGTGGTTACAGAAAAAGAAAAGGCAGAAGACAGAATTGGCATTTTTTTGTATTGTGAATGTATCCACGTAATATTGTTTACCGATGTATTTTTTAAATGCGGCTTTTAGTTGATTAATAAATTTCCAAATTGAATCTTTCGGAGAATATTCTGAAAAATCGACCAATTCATCAATGAATTCTACGAGGGCCTCTGGTGTTCCATTTGCATCAAATCTATACATGAATTGAGTTGGTAAGAATAGTAATACTTCAGAATTATTTGAATTTAATAATGAGCGAATATTGCTCGCTTTAATTTCTTTATACCCGTAGGGATCAATAAAAATAAATATTTTTTCTTTATCCAAGTTTGAAAGACTTTTCGGTAAATTTGATACTATTTCCTGATAATCCTTTGAGCTAAAATTTATATTTATAGAATTATAGATCGATGGATATTTTCCATTTATGTATGTTTTTAATTTTGATATTTTAGTTTCATCTAAATCATTAAAATAGCATGAAATTTCTATCTTCTTTTGAGTTTGAGTTCTGAGAAATTCCTCAATTACATTGAGAATAATAATAGGACTACCCTCGCCACTATTCTCGAAAATTCCAGGTCCACAAAAGAGATCGTAAATTCTTATTTTCCTTGTATATTCATCATTTGAAAGAATGCGAATATAACGGATTAAATATTCTTGTAAAAGCGTTACTTTTGCTGCAGAATGATCTAGTAAGTTCTTTTTTATATCTAATTTGTTCATATTTATTATTTCATTTGCAATATGGCGTATAACGAACTAGTCTTCCCGAAGTTCCCTGTAGCCGAGCCTCTGACGGAGGCGTTGGCGTCGGCCCGTCTTCTTGCAAAGCAAGAAACGTGACGGAAGGGAATTTGCCGCAGGCCGAGCAAGGGCGAAGACCCGAAGCGAAGCGATTCGCCGCTGTTAGCCGCAGTGAAATAAGATTTGGTTTTGATTTTTTATTCTAGATTTTTGTATTCAACAATGACTGCTCCGCTATATCTTTCAAGTAATTCGCTTTTTAATATAGATGAAGCTTCAGATACATACAAATAAACTTTTTTCTTCCTTTTCGACAATTTGTTTGAAATACTAATTTGACCGATATCGCTTATACTTAGGTGTAGTGGAGCTAAAATATGAACTTCTTCGCATGAATCGATAGTCGTAAATTCTTGAGAAATTTGTCTGTGGTTTTGTAAATTTATTGAGCAAGGCTGGAGCTGCTCCATAATATTTTGAATTTTAGTGTTTAGCCAGCTAGTTATTTTTAATTCGTTAAATTCATTTGCATAATCGTATTTTAGGATAATTTTATTATTAAAAACTTCGGAGAATTTTTCGACCATTTTGGCACCCCCGTTTTTTTTCTTATGTTCTAATAATTCTCTTAAGGGATTGAATTTGGATCCTTTATATTTGAAGATTATTGCATGTTTGTTGCAGTGTATAGTTACATCAGAGGCTTTTCCATGATCAAAAGCATTTTTACTTAATTCGATTAATAGTTCTTTTATTGCAAAGCTTTCATCTTTACCCCAAATTTCAGCTAAAAAGAGAGTATTCGTAAATTCTGCGATTTTTATATTTAAAAGGTTGGATGGGGTGATGATACTAGAGACTAAAGGAAAATCGATTTCTTTTGAATTTTTAGTGTTTCTTTGAGAATTTTGAATTTTTATTTCTGATATTTTTTTCCAGAAAAATAGTAAGTCCGCTGTATAGCTCGAATCATCATCATCTATTAGTTTTGCATGATTTTGACACATCCAGATGCCATTGTTTTCGGATTTTAAAAAATCTTTAGGAATTTTGCTATCATATCTTGCTACTTTTGGATTTGAAGTTGCCGGATATATGTGGCAAGCCACTCCAATGCTGGAGACTTTTTTCTTTTCATCGCTCTCAGTCATGCCAATTGTGTATTGAGAACATTCCGGGAAGGAACAGTGATAGCCTGATAGTTTTCCAATAAGTTCTTTAGTTTGCGTCGAGAAATTGGTTCTATTGTTTTTCATATTTTTTATTTCATTGCGGCTAACGAACCAGCCTTCCCGAAGTGAAGCGGTTAGTTGCTGTTATGCGAAGTGCATTTTATTGAATTCTCCAATAGAAGCCATTTTTTGAATTTATTTGCAACAAGTCTCTATTTTTTGCTTTTATACCTTTAAGTAAATAGACCATATCATTTAGTAATTTGTAAGAATCACTAAAATAGGAATGGTCTAAAAAATCTTCTCCAGTTCCTGTTGCATCAATTGTTTCTATATAAGGATATATATTATCACTAGGCGAGATAGATCCAACTCGATTGCTATCATGAAATTGTTCCGATAAACTTAATGCTTTATCATTTTTATTTGCATAAATAGTAATACTTGATTTTAATGCAGCAAAGGAAGGGGCAACCGAGTTTCTAAAATAAACTGGATCAATATCGGGTGCCGCTAAAACCAGTATTTTTGTTTTAGTTTTAAAATTGGGAATTTTTTTAGTATCCGAATATATAATTTCTGAAATTAACCTTGTCCCAAGACTATGGGCTATTATGTAAATATCTGTAAACCTATTGTTTGAATATATTCTAGATAAAAATTCTATTAAATTATGTTGAGAATTTCTACTCTCATTTTCATCAGCAGGATAGCCCAACTTTTCTGCCCTAGATGGCCAACTATAAAATATAGAAGTTCCTTCAAATTGTAAATCATGAGTAAGTTGAGCGGTCTTTAAAGCAGCATCATTAAAACTAGTATTGTATCCATGCAAAAATATTAATACTTTTTTCTTGTTTATATTGTTCGATAAATCAACGTTTAGTTGTTTGATAAAATCTTCTTCACTTAGTACAGTCGGAGTTTCTTTTATATAAAAATGACGTTTTTCGCTTTTGTAGATTTCTTTGTTTAAAATTACATACGGAGTATTCAGGTCGCCGCGTTCTCGATATTTATATCCAGGAATATTAATTTTACAAAATCCATATGTTATTTTTTCAGATCGATCAATTCCGAAATAATCATTTATACCCGATCTGTTTTTAATATCGCGATTTGTTCCATAATAAACCAATTTTTCTGTGCTTGATTGTAAATCCTCTTCTTTTACGATAAAATCAATTGATTTTATTGGTTTTAAGGAATTGTCATAGATTTTAATTCTATTCTGATCAGGTTCTATTAATATGTCAGGATTGTATTTTTTTATTATTTGCTTATTATCGTTGTAAGAAGCCAACTTGGCCTTGTCAATATTTGACTCATTAATTATTTCTATACTTGGGTTTGATTTTGACTCATCTAATATTTTATTATAATAAGTTTTAGAAATGAATGTCTCATTTCCTGACTCATCGTAAATTGGTTTATAAAGTATTTTGTTAATTTTTTTTTGACTATTCGATTTGTCATTATTGGTTAAGTTTTCAATTATTTTCAATTCTGAATCACTTTTGCAGTTTCCAAGATTGAGGGTTAACATAAAGAAACACAGTAAGCGTATTTTCGTTTTCATAATTTTTCTCCTTATCTGTTTGTAGATCCAATAATATTTATCAAAATATATATTGCTGCATTTCGCATAACGAACTATATCCGCTATGCAATTTAAACCTCTATCATAAAACCTTCTTGTGCGATATTAGTTTATTCCTTGAAATAAGAAGGCTAATTGCATTTGGGATACTACCTATTATGGAGCAATATACAACGTGCGATAATATAGATTATGTCGCATAACAAGCGATACCTGATTTGAGTGTACTCGTACATCCTTTACAAAAGAACGCGCCAAAATTCTGATTCAAGCGAATAGTGAGCATAGCTTCGCCCCCTGAGTCCCAAATGTAAAACAAAACCGTTGTTTTGTTAAAGTTAAAATCGATCAAGTTCATTTTTTATATAAAAGAAAAGTAATATATTCTTATTTACAATATTAAATTTTCCAGAGAAAAAGGGGCTGCTTAAGCTGCTAAGAGCCTAAACAATTAATGTCTACTCAGACGGAATTTATTTCATTTTGCTAGAAAAATCTGCAGAAAAATAAATTTTCATTTGAGCTGCTTTTTGTATTTAAAAAGCTATTTTCTCTCGCAGTTATAATCATTCCGAATATTTTACTTTATTCTTTTTTCCGTCCACTCTGCTTTACTTGCTTCAACTTTCAAATAATCCACTGCTTCCATAGCAAGTCTCCCTGCTTTCAGAATGATTCTTGGATTTTTTTCTATGAGTTCAATCCAAGATTGAATATATTGCTTATGTTGTAGCTGACCGCTTAACCCAAATTCGCCAGCAAAAATTGCCGAACACAACTCAGCGACTAACTCTTCAAAAGCATAACTAGACTCGTCCATTTGAAGATTCCGATTTAACCTATGTTTTGCACCTGTCCAATGACCTAGCTCGTGTAAGTAAGTCGACCAATAGTCATCTTGCCTACGAAAATGTTCTTTGGGTGGCATAATGATCGAGTCGGAACCAATAACATACGCTGCTTTGTTCGACCAAGAATCACCAACATTATGTTCAATGGCATTCACGAAGGCATCAATTCTATCCAGCCCTTTTGAGTGAACTTCCGTTACAAAAAAAGGATAATCAGATTCTTTCACATTAGCTTGTTCAATATTATATACTGGATAAGCTTTAAATGCTAAGTAAGATTTGTAACGCACAGGCTCTTTATCTGATTCCTCTTGTTTTCTTTTCTTTTTTGATTTAACAGGAATCTGTATGTTCATTGGAAATAATACGGCAGCTTTTGAAATTTCACCTTCTTTGATTTGATAATTTAAGGAATTCCATTGTTTAATAGTTCCCCAAGTTGAGTAAGAAAACCGGCAATCAACCAAACTTTTGGTTAGGTGAAAGGAATTAAATATACCATATTCCTTCGATGTACAAACATTTTTAGGAAATCCAAATAATTGCCAAGGTTTTACCCATTTTTCTAAACTTCCCGATTCAATGGCCGCCATTACATCTCGAGTGATCTCTTTCATGATTTTAAATGCATTTTGATCTTTCATTTGAATATATAAGTATAAAATTTTCCAAAAAGTGTCATTTTTCAGAAAAAAACCTCATAAATTCAAATTAGCATACTCCCTCTCCGATTTGATTACCTGTTTGTGTCTCATAAGCCTAACTTCCAAACATAGGCCTTAATCGAACCTTAAAATTCTCCCAAAAGATACGATCTTGTTTTCCCAAACTCTCTGGTCCGGTAGCCGATTGGATCCGAATGCGAGTTGTCGGTGCCAGTTCATTCGTCCATTGCAAAAACTCCTTCCAAACATCCAAAGGACTCTTTGTACTTATATTATGTACTTTTGTTGTACTTAGTACAAAGGGAACTGCTGCAACTTCCGATTCTGCCTTGGATTTTTGGATGGGAGCAATCGGTTTTTCTTCCACTACCGCTTGGGAAATATTTCCTAGGCGGTAAGATAATTCTCGCCTCCTTCCATCGAAGGAAAGTTGCGAAATATAATTTCGTTTCTTTAGTTTGGAAATCATACGAGAGATAGTATCTGGTTTTTTCCCAAGCAGTTTGGCAAAATATGCATTGGAAGCAAAACACCCTTTCGCCAATGTTAACGATCGAATTTCCGAAAGTAGATACTTTTCAGAAACACTCAAATCCTCAAGGCATTCAATTTCCCTAGGAATCCAAATTCCTGTTCGGTTAGTTTTCATTTTAGGTTCCTTCTTCCAAATGAACACTGACTCCGGCTATGAGCATCTGGTCGTTTCTATGCCAATATACCTTTTGGGTATATCTCCCCTACTCTACCGGACTTCGGTTTTTAAAAACGAAACAAACCTTCGGTCAAAGTAAAATTTCAGAGAATTGGAAAGTTCTTTCGAACGTCCCTTCGGAACTTTTTTATGAATTCCGAGTTAAGTCATAACGGCTTTGTGGTAGAGCCGTGCTCGGCAGTGTTAACCGAACGATCCCCAAATGTACCTATGTCGATAAACTGTCAATAAGTAAAAGAGACATAAATCAGGTATTTTGAACAGGATCAAGGTGGTCCACATTTGTGGTAATTGAGGCGTGTTGGAGAAGCAGGTAAATGTGCCCTGGTCGGCTACCACACCTTCCAGGGCGATTGACTTAACCCGTTATGGGCTATACTCTAGTAGTTTTCAGTATATCAGCAAGTACAAGCTTTTTTTTACTTATCTTGAAAATTAAAAGTCTGGATTAGGAAAGGCAAAATGTATTTCTTAGCGGGCGTATATAGAAATTCTGCGGTCTTTTTTTAATGCAAATATCAATTTTCATAATATTCTTAGGCTTTCTTTCGTTTTGGAATTAATTCAATAACTCTTTTAACGGTATCATAATAATTTATTCTTTTTAACTCCTTAATAATAAAATCATAAAGCTTTACCTCATTTTGGTTTTCCCATTTGTTTGATATTCGCTTGCCGATTTCAAATAGACCCAGGGAGGCAAAGCTATAAAGTGAGAATAGATAATACACATAAGAATAAACACCTCCTGTAAATAGCAGGAGTAAAGTGAAAATAAACAAAATTGAAATAATCCTAAATCGATGTTTATCAAATAGTTTTGATATGTTAAAAAATTGAATTATACCAAAAATAATGCCAATGAATCCAATCAATGGAAGAGGCCCTGGGAATAAAAAACCTAATAGGAATATTATAAAAAACCACGTACTTATTAGAAATACTAATTCTGATATATGCGAAGAGATATTGTTTCCAAGAGGGAATAAGGCTATATACAACAATATAGGGAATAAATAAATCATATACCTTTGTGTATTACTAGCAGGGATATCTTCTAAATACTGATCAGATTCCCAGTGATAATCATCCGGAAGAGGGAATTTTTCAAGGAATTCATATATTCGGTTTCGAGCTGAGGAGCCAAGTTCGTTTAACTTTATGGAAATACTTACTATTCTATTTTTGTTTTTGTGATAAAGCTTGAGTGGTACCTTAGCTTCAATACCACTCAAAAGGCTTTCTAATGGAAGGAAATCTCCATCTTTATTTTTAACTCTAATTTCCTTTAAACTATCAATAGAACTCCTGAAATCTTTGAGATACCTAACGCGGATGTCGATTTCTTTTTCCTCTGTAGTAATCTTTGCAGCTACCCCACCTTGAATTGCTAGTTGCAGCTGATCACCAACCTCTGAAAATTGAACTTTTGAACCAGCTAGCTCAAGATATTTTGGGAATAATCGGATTTCATCTCGAGCAGATTTAAATTTTAATACTGCTTCCGCTACTTCATCATTCAATCGAATACGGGAAGCTAATCTATTTGCTAATTCTTCTAATACTCGATCGTCATTTCCAATGATATCAACTTCGATCTCTTGAAAATATTTTGAATCTTCATTCGTTGCAAAAAACAAATATCCATCTTCAACAGAGCCGATTTCGGATCTGATTTTGTTGAGAAATTCAGCGTCTGCAACTAAGCCTTCTTTTAAATGAATAAAGAAAACTGAGTGGGCCGGGTCAACTTTACTGACTACATCGGAAATCGCCTCTATTTTAGATACTTTATCTTCTATTGTTTTGCTTATGGAATTCGTATGTTCGAAGGATGTTCCTGATGGGAATTCTAAAAATGCGATTAGTTCTTGGCGATCAATATTTGAGCTGAGAGCAATTTCGCTTTTGCCTGCTTGAAATAATCCTAGGATCGTTAAAAATATTAGTGCAAGCGGATAAACGTAGATATTGAAATCAACAAAATCCGTTTTTTTTGTTATCCATTTTAGTGAAGTATCAAAATATTTGAGAACAAGCTTTTGCCGTAATCTAAAAAGAAATGTTGTATTGATTGATACATTGCCATTTCCCGAGAAGTTTGATTTTAAAATTTGTGAAATATATGGATAAAATAATACTGTCAAATGAAAAAAAGAAATAAACTCAAGTAAATTGTTCCTGTAAGTAAAGTCTAATAAATAGATAGCTAATAATAGCGAGATTGAGAAGATATTGGCTCTTTGGTTAATTGTTATTTTTTTTTGATAAGCAATGGTGGTTAATATACCGCTAAATACTCCTAATGAGATAAAGTAACTTAAATCAATCTGAAGTATTTTCATTATTAGCGAGAATATAAGTATTGTTGAGACCCAAGTTGACCATAAGACAATTAAATTGTAGTAATTGGTTTTCTTGCGTAAATTCACTCCGATTGAAAAAAGAAGTAAATAAAAGAACGCTACTGCTGTAGATATATAAATATCTTTCAGATATTCTCCTTCATCTTGTGTAACTTCAAAGCGGATATTATTCGGTAGTTCACTTTTTAGGATATCTCTAGTCTTTTCGGAGATGTGAAGAGAATTCATTTCGGAAGCAGAGTAAACGAAAATACTTACTCTTTCAATTCCATTGAATCGTGCAGTTGTAGAATCTTCTCTTTCCTTTGATTGGATAAGGGCGATATTGCTGAGTTTTACATCCTTTTCGGAGCGAAAAGAGTAAAACGAAATATTATTCAATTCATCGATGTTTTTAAATCTTTCTTTTACTGAAGTGTTGTGGTCTTTATTTCCTCTTGTTATTTTCCCAAGTGTGTAACTTCTGTGGATATCTTGAATTCGGTTTACGATGTCTCTAATACTTATATGGTATGCCTCTAGTTTTCTCGGGTCGCAACCAACTTCAATTTCTATTAAGCTACCTCCGGCAACAATTGCTTGGCTTACGCCATCCACGGATTCAATTTTCTTTTTTATTTTCTTTTCAATTATATCTCTTAATTCATTTAATTTTAAGTTTTCTGCCTGAAACGAAATAACCATGTAGGGTTGTTTGTTTGGGTCATATTTGTGTATTATGGGTTTATGAACGTTCGCCGGGAAATCTACAGATGAAACTTCGATTGAATCCTGGATAGATAATATTTTTCTTTCAATGTTATTGGCTTCACTGAGTTTAACAAATATCATTGCTTTCCCTTGCTCTGATATTGATCGTATTTCGCGTATACCATTAACAGTGGACAAACCGTCTTCTATGGGTTTCGTTAAGAGCTTTTCTACTTTATATGGGTCATAACCATAGGCAGAGATTTCAATTGCAATAGTAGAATTATTAGATTTGGTTACGGATCTGAAATTAATGCTAGGTATGGACATAACTCCAAAAACAGAAAGTCCTAAAACTATCATTAAATATAGAATAGGCCTTCTGGGAATTGACTTAGTTATCGCATTAAGCATTTTTCTTTTGTTCGATAGGTAAAAAATAAATTGATGCAGGTATAACGAATAATGACAAGAGTAAAGAGGAGAGTAGTCCTGAAACTACGACCAATGCTAATGGAGCTTGAAATTCGGATCCAGAACTAAAGCTGAATAGGACCGGTACCATTCCAAGAATGGTTGTGCTATTGTTCATCAGTATGGGCCGGATAATTGTTTTGCCAGCCGCCAAGAGTGCTTTTTTATTGTCTTTGAATGTTTCTAGGTAAAAATGATAATACTCAAAGTATAAGACAGAATTATCTACAACAACTCCAATTACTAATATGAAACCCATAAATGAACTAATGTTTAAAGACATCGAACTTATAAATAGAGATGGAAAAACTCCGATGAAAATTAGAGGAATTGATAACATAACAATTGTTGCTGATCTATAAGATTCAAATATACCTGAGAGTAGCATGAAAATTAACGAGGCTGCGAAAAGAAAAGCTATTAATACTTCTTCTAAAGATTCATTTAAATCTTCAGAATCACCGTCCTTTTTCAAAAAAAGTTCTCTATTGGTTCTAATTTTTTTCTTAACATCTTTTTCTATATGTTCTCGATTTTCTCCGAGGGGGACCCTAACTTTTGTAGCATATAGGTTTGAAAATCTTCGTATTATGTGTTCACCTTTTGTAAGGCGTATTGTACAGATTTCTTTTAGGGGGATAAAGTCCCCACTTGGGCTTTTTAAGCGAAGAAATGAAAGCTTTTCAATTGTATCTGCTTTGCTTTTGTCCATTCGAATCATTAATTTTAATGATTGATTTCCAAAATTCATATCTGAAGTTTCAATACCTTTTAGAGCGATTTTAATGAAACTTGCTACAGCCTCGGATGTGAAACCAAATTTAGCCATTTTTTCTTGATCAAAATCTATCCAATATTCTTCCGAAATTTGATCGAAATCCGTAATAACTTTTTCTTTAAAAGAAAATTTAAGTGAATTCGCAAAATATGCAAGAGTATCTTTCATGCCTGATAGTAAAAGGATACTATTTTCATTTCCAGATCTAAAAAGTAATTTCTCGAGGCCTGATGATTCCTCGCTAAGCAAAACTGTGTAACCATCTTTCAAAGGAATCTTTGTTACTACATCTTTTATATTTTTGAAAGTATTTGGTTGGTGGCCGATTAGTTTTATTTCTGCGAAATTAGATTTAGAACTTTCTTCGGAATCCCATTTAATTAATTCTTTTTCAATTCCTCCTTTTGTTACAGTGATTTCAGTTGGATATTCGATCTTAAGTTTTTTTTCAAATTGTAATACAGTTTCATCAAGCAAAGAAAGGTTCGTACCAGCTGGTGCTGATATTGAAACATTATAAATACCAGAATGTATTTCGGGGAAGAATTCGTATTTTAAATGAGGAATAAGAGAAAAGCTTATGATAAGCAAAATTACAACCGTAGTTACAGTTTTTAAAGGCTTATCAAGAAAGGAATTTAAATACGTTGAGTAATTGTTTGCTATAACATCGACGATGCCAGGACTTTGAATACTATTTAAGTTCCGCTTTTTGTACAGAACTGAAACTATGAGTGGAACGAAAGTGCAAGATACAAAAAAACTTATAATAAGAGTAATCGAAATGGCAAGAGCCATTTCAGAGAAAACCAATCCGAGTAAACTTTTGAGAAAACCTATTGGTAAAAAAACGATAACTGAAGTAGCTGTCGCAGTTAAGATTGATTCGAAAACCTCTGCCACTCCATCGGATATTGCATTTTCTAACCCTTCATTTTCTTTGATTCTTCTTTCTATCGCAGATAGTACAACATTGCTTGAGTCGAAAAGCAGTCCTATCCCAAGAGCGAGACCACCTAAACTCATAATATTAAAGCCAATTCCAAAAGTATAAAAAACAAAGAAGCTTAAAAATAATGTAACAGGAATAGTAAGAATTAGAATAGAAGGTGAATAAACATTGCGCATCAAGATTAGCAAAATAGTAAATGCTAAAGATGCTCCAATAAAAAGATTTTGTAATAAACTTGATATTGAGTTTTCGATAAAATCCGATTCATTATAGATGATTTCAAAATCTAAATCTCTTCCGAGAGATTTCTCTAATTCAGCTAAACTTTTTTTGATTTCTTCTGAGATAGATACAGAATTTTTTCCTGGCTCTTTGTATATATTTAACAAAACAGATTCTTTTCCATTTAGCCGAGCAAATCCAGTTTTTTCATCAAACTCTTCAGCGAGATGGGAGATATCCCCTAATTTGATAACTCCTGAGCCTGGCTTGAATGAGACTACGAGATTTGACAAATGTTCTAGATTTTGAAATTCGCCTACGGCCCTAATCAGTAATTCTTTTTTGCCAACGGATAGCTGTCCTGCAGGGTAATTTTTATTGCTAATCTTTACTAAGTGGTCTAATTCTTCTGGTTGAACCCCGTATGCGGAAAGCTTTAAAGGGTCGATGATTATGCTTATTCTTTTTTGTTTTCCTCCTATAATCTGAGTTAAAGCTACGCCATCAAGTCGATCAAAATAAAACTTTGCATTCTCTAATAAAAAAGCCCTAAGATTATCTTGATCGAGTCTTCCTTTCGATGAGAAGGCAATTTGCATTAGTGGTTTACTGTTTGGGTCGAATTTTGATATAATTGGCTTTTCGGTGTCGAATGGTAAAGAGTCTTTTATGAAGTCCAATTTCTCTCTAATTTCCATTGATATGAGTGCTAAATCGGTTCCATTTTTAAAAGTTAGATGGATGAAAGAATAGCCTTCTCTAGATTCTGCTTCAAGTCTTTCTAGTTTCTGTGTTGTACCTAAGGATTCAGAGATTCTCTTTGTAACCAAATTATCAACTTCTGCAGAAGAAGCATTGTTGTATGCTGTAATTACAGTTAAACGAGGAAAATCGATTTTTGGGAAAAGGCTAACGGGTATTGAAAAGGCTCGGATTATTCCAAAGAGAATAAATGCTGCGTAGAACATCCCTACTAGCATTTTTCTTTTTAAAATTAGTTGTACTACGAATTTCATTTATTGAACGCTGGGGTAACTTTTACTCCTTCGTACAATTGATTTAATGGCGATAAGATGATATAGTCATCATCGGATATACCATCCCTTACCATATAAAATCCATTCGATTTCTGAGCTGATTCTATACGTTTTTTAAAAGCTCTTCCTTCATTAAATTGAAATATTTCAATAAACTTTTCTTGATAAGGAATGGCTGCAGTTTCTGGTATTAGGTAAAAATCTTCTTTCTTTCCAGATAATATTTCCGCTTTAACATACATACCAGGCTTTAAATCTTTTGTTTTTTCTAACCTAATTTTAATCTCTGCACTATGAGTTCTTTGATCTAAAACCGGACTTGAAAATAAGACAGTCCCTTTAAAACTTCGATTTACGAATGAGTCAGACGTGATAATTGCTTTTTGGCCTGGTATGATCGAGCCAAGTTCTACTTCATTTGCATTAAATATTACATTTAATTCAGATGTTGATACAAGATTTACGATTGGATTTCCAGCATTTGCACCAGCGTTTATTAACTCGCCGACATTTCTATTAATTCTATAGACTATTCCGTTGATAGGAGAAATCAAAGTTGATTCGCGGATTAAAACTTCAACAGATTCTATATTAGCTTTTGCTGCATTGACATTCTTTTCAGCCACTTCCATTTCTGCCTTTTCAAGACGTGTATTGAGATCCTTCCATAGCTCAATTTTTTCACTTCTTTTTGACGGTAGGGGGATTCCTTCTGCCGTTATATCTTGGTCACGGATACCAATTTGAACAATTTCTAATTCTTTTTTTGCTGTTTCTTTGGCAAGTTTTCGTAGATTATACTCTTGTTTCGTAGTTAAAAACTCCTCTTCAGCTATCACCCCTGAGTTATATAAGCTTTCTTTCTTTTCGTGTATAGTTGCAATTCTTTGGAATTCGAGTTCTGCTTTTTCAATATTTTGTAGCCGTTTTTCTTCTTCCGCAAAACGTATTTCGATATTTCTTCTGGCATTCTGATATTTCGTTTTACTTAATGAATAAGAAGCTCGAGCTGATTCTAAATTTGCATTCAGTTTGAGTAGATCTATTTCAAACGATAGGCTATCCAATTTTGCAATTTTTTGTCCGATTTTTATTGTTTCCCCTTCTTTGACGTGAATCTTTTCGAGTCTTCCTCCGACTTTTGAAAATAGGTCAACTTTTTCTACTGGATCAACAATAGCAGCAAAGAACAATGATGGCGATAAATTTTGTTTTTCAATTTTTACTATCGTAACAGGAATTGAAGTCTCACTTTCATCACTATTCCCCTCGGCATTGAAAGAGCTGATTCGATTTTTAATTGATAGTGACTTAACATAGAAGATCCGAGTTGCAAATGGAACTTTAGTGCGAAGTTCCACCCAGGTTAAATTGGTATAAGCCAGTATGATAAGTAAATATGTTACGCCACTAATTACAATTTTTGAGAAAAAAGGAATTTTAGACAGACTTGCATATATCTTTTTTAACGTAGCAAAATTCAATTTCTAACCAAACCAACGAAAAAATAAAAAATCAAAATATAAGAAAGAACCCAAACGACCGTCGAACGTTTCCCTACAAGACCAAAAAGTAAATTTAGCCTTGAGAAAACTCTTGAAGAGGTGATAAGAGAAACAAGTAAAATGAAAATCCAAAAAGCTAATGAAAATGAGAGCGTGAGTAAATTCGAATTTTCGAAAGTGGCAAAAATTGAGTGATACGGTATCAAGACAATCATAGGAATGAAAGCGGAAATCGAGGCTAATAAAGTTACTTTTAGGTGGCGTATGAAAGGAATGTATGCTTCTTCCAATAACCTTGCTATTGCATAACTTAGGCCAGAAATGAATGTTACCCAAATAAAGAAAAATGCATAAATATATGTTAAATTCCATGGGTAAGTGTTAATTATTGTGGGTATGCCTGTTATATTCTGGGACTGAAGTTTTGCCAATATTCCGCGATTGAGATCTGCATAGTAATTAAAGCTTAATAAGAAGAAGATCATATAAACGAAAAAATATGCAATCATCCAAACGCTTGTTGCATAAACAACTAGATTGGTAAAGTTTTTTGGGTTGCTGATTATTTCACTCATGTTGGTGGTTCTGGCTTTAATTAGCAGGTCTATGAGATTTTTGAAATAAGACTTAGATAGGAATTGTTTATTCACTTGGAGTACCTTTTTTCTCTAAATTTTTTGCATGCAGTGTATGATAGTTTGCTTTTTCTATTAATTTTGCTTTTGTATATACATTTGCCATAGATATATGTGCTATTCGTATTTTTTCTGTTTGCTGAATCACTGTTTGAAAATCACGAATTGCTTCCGGTATCTTCCCTGTTATTTCGTAAAGCTTCCCTCGTAATAACAAAGCATCTAGATTCAACGGTTCATTTTTTATAATTGAAGTTAAATCTTCAATAGTTTCTGTTTGTTTCTGATTAAGTGCCAAATTGATTCTGGACTTTAATAAAGTTACTTCAGTTTTCGAAAGTGTTTCTTCATCCAAAGAAGCTAAATTACTTCGTGCCTCAGAAATACGGCCGGTGTAAAAAAGGATTTTTGCTCGCAGAAAAATCGCTTTTTGGTTATCCGATTCATCGTTTAAAATTTTATTTATTTTTAACTCTGCATTTTTCAAATCACCAAATACAAAAGCTTGTTCTGCCTCATTCAGTAAAGGGTTTTTCGGTGCTTCATTGCAAGAGAAATAAACGATGAAACTTAGTGAAAGTAGAGCGAATAGAACTCTATTCATTTTTTACCTCGCCAACTTGTTGGTAATGTCGTATACTAGAGAACTTACACTCTTTTGCATAAATGTTCCTTTATAAATTTCTGATAATTCTAAGTTATATGCAGTGAATGTGGACATCGAGACTACAGAGCCATTTGCATCAAATAGTTTTATAAATATCATTATACTGCTACTTGGCTCTCTTATAGACTCATTCGAATAAATCGACACAGAAGTTTGTAATATGTATCGGATATCATTAGATGATATGTAATTTCTCAACTCGCTTTTTGATAACAAAATCTGTATATTGTCAGAAACAGTTCTAAACTCACCCGAAATTGGGTTACTTGAATTGATTGGGGATTTTTGGTCAAAACTTTCTGGTTTAATCTTAAATAGTCCAAGATCACTTACAAAATTAACTTGAAAGCCTTTCTCAATCAAATGAAGTGATACTAGGTCTTGTACATCCTTACCTAATTGAGGGATTATATATATATTCCTTGTTTCAATTGGTAGTATTAAAATTGTCTCTGAATTTTGTTTTACCAATACAGTTTTTGGTTCAAGATGGGTAGACTTACAAGAAACCGTGACTAATAAACTGATTAAAAGTAAAATTACTTTCATTTGCCCTCCATACCAAATTGAAAAGTCGAGCTTAGCGGAATATTGTTGGTGTCTTTGGCTCCAGTATCAATTGTGATCATATAAAAAGGGTATCCTGCAGGCATATTATCCGTTCGTGACAAATTAAAATCGCCTGATGTTGAGGCATCTCCAAAAGCCATTGTGTCGTTACATGAAGATTCAAGTTCTGAATAAGAAAGAGTTACGACACGGCAGCCATATGGATAGACAGCTTGGCAATCAGCCCAATTCCAGCTTGCTAATTGAATTACCGTTCCAGGTGGTGAAGTTCTTTGGAGGCGAATCGCATTGATTGTAGCTGATATATTCATATACTTTGAGAAAATAATTCTAAAATTATCTGTATTCACATCTAAGCAAGAAAGAGAACTTCCGCTTCCACCATTTCCGGTATCCCCTCCCCTAAATTGATAAGCATTTGGTCCAAGTACTGGCAAGCTACTATCCCAAAAACAATTGGCAGCTAACCAATTGCCACCTAAAGCTTGCCCTACTCCTGGGAAAGAATTCGAACAGCCTTGGGAAGCAACTCCAATTGCTTGAACTATGGGTGCATCAGTAATGGCCCCACCAGCAACAAAGCTATAGGATGTGTTTTGATCGAAAGGAATGCGATCACTTGAAGTAGCTATCGTATTAACGGAAATGGTATATCTAACACCAAAAGTGAATTTTGCATCTGGTGTGAATGTCAAAATTTGGTCTCCTCCAGACCAAAGGAAAGTGCCTGTCAGGTTAGGTGAAATAGAAAAGCCGGCTAATGTTTGAGCCTGACTCATCGGACGGGAAAATTGAATTGTTATTGGGGTCGTAATAGAATTTCCTAAACAAGCATTCGTGACAGTTGTTGCGACAATATCTGACAGTATTCCTGCTCCTGCAATACAGTCTGCCAATGTTCCTGTGGCAAGTTGAATGGATGTTATTGTCGGTAATAGATTCAATGTACCTACATAGAAGCTTGAACTTATTGGAGAGATAAGGCGTATACCATTTGAATCTTGGATAGTACTAGTAAGTTGGACGCTGATCCTGGATCTTGCAACAAAAGCGGAATCAGGATTGAGTATAATTCTGCTATCAGACAACCACTGAATGTTAAACGGAACGGACGGAGATAGATTTATACCATTCTGAACAGAAACGCGATCCATCGGCTTCGAAAAAACTATTTCTATTGGATTGATATTCGGTGACCCCATGCATGCATCGTTTACCACATCCGATATTATATTTTTTTTTGGACCAGCATTTGCATTACAATCAGCAATTGCCCCTGTATTAACGTTGATTGCGATTACTTCTGGGTATTGACCTGCTTGTGCAGCTTCACCGACTGTGAAACTAGCAGAAAAAATATCTTTAATGTCAGTACCTGAAACAGACTCGCAATTTTTTGTTAGATTGTAAGTATAAGAGCCATAATTGAGTTGATTTGAAGGAGTAAATTTTAGGCTAATATCAGTGAAATCGAAGAAACCTTGAATTTGTGGAGAAACTGAAAAACTCTGAATACATGAAGTGATATTCATTGGCTGATTAAAAAATAAGGAAATGGATTGATTTTTAGGTAAATTTTTATCTC
Source organism: Leptospira bourretii (assembly GCF_004770145.1). Taxonomy (NCBI): domain Bacteria; kingdom Pseudomonadati; phylum Spirochaetota; class Leptospiria; order Leptospirales; family Leptospiraceae; genus Leptospira; species Leptospira bourretii. The sequence goes on from NZ_RQFW01000026.1 coordinate 27,034, forward strand.
CCATTCCTGGAAAAGCTGCCACCACTTTTGGTGAGTTATCACCGAGGAAAGTCAAAAATTTATCTGGCGTTATATTCGATTTATTACATAAAATATTTATTAGAATTGAAGATCCAACAATCAAAAAAGTTAGAATTTTTTTCCGAAATACCCATTTCTGCATTATCATTTAATTTATACCTACAGCCAAATCCGTCAGGTCTGTATCAAAATTTTCTTTTATGAACGAATTCCCTTTCCCTTGCCTTATTTTAACTAACTCTAGATTTTCAAAAGGAGTGCCCAAAATAAAGGCCATTTCAAATGATAGGTCTATATAGTTCATTAATGAATTTAATAATTCTTCGTAAGATTTTAGAAGGTCATACTCAGCGCTTAATATGTCTATTTTTTTTGCAAAGCCTTTCGCGTATCGGCTTTTCACTGTTTTGGTGATTTCCCGATTGAGAGCTACTTTTGAATTCATTACTCTAATAACTTCCCAAGCTTCATCTAGTTTTTCGTAACTTTTATGAATGTCGGCACGAACAGTAACCTCTAACAACTGTTTATTGCGTATTGCATCTGATAAAGCTATTTTTCCTTCGTAAATTTTCCGAGAATAGCTTAAGTCATCGAATAGGTTCACGGTAGAGCTATTAAAAGCATTCTCCCCTTTCCCGACAAATTGAGGTCCATAACCAGGTATTCTTTGTATACCTGTTCCATCTGTTTGTACGCCATAGTTAGCAGCGGATTGGGTTGTACTGCTGCCAAGTTGGGCCTGGAGCGAAATATTAAATCCATAAACTTCATTTGCAACGGGTAAGGGGCTATTTGTGTTTTGACCATAATAACTCCCGAAAACTACTTTGGGTTTCCAATAGTTTTCTACAATCTCCGCCCTTGTTCTTAAATTTTCTATCGCCAAACGTGATTTTTTAATTTCAGGCTTTTGGAAAATAAAATCTTCGGATAGTAATTTTTCGTTAGGTGGTATTATTTCGAAATCTTGTACGATTGAATTCTTAAATATTATTTGGGTCTCGATTGGCATATTCATTGATTTGAGTAAATCAAGGTGAGCAATGTTTGATTGGGACTTACTTTTGACCAGACTTAAGTCAAATTCTCTCACCTTAGTTTGAAGTTCCAAAAATTGGAGGTCTGTAATGAATCCTTTACTTTTCTCTTCATTAGCTGCAGTTATACTAAGTTGCATTTTTTCGCTATATTTTCGATTTATTTTATGCTTAAGCTCAAATGCTAAATATTTTAATGCATATCTCCGAACCTCGAGGACAGTTTTATCCTTAACAATTTTCCAGTCTTCCTGGTTTAAAAGTTCCTGCAATTTGGCTGATTCAATTTCGAGTGCATTCTCTCCGCCATCATATAGTAGTTGGTTTAATTGTAACCTAATATCATTATATTGGGTATCCGGTTGATTCATATTTGCATTCTTTAACCCAAAATAACTAATGGCAACTTTTGGCAAATAATTTCGCCATTTCTCTTTTATAAGCATTCGGAACACTTCTTTTCTATCTTTTAGCGTCGCCAGTATAACATTATTTGTTAGCCCAATAGCTTCCGCGTCCTCGAAATTTAGTAAAATTTTCTGATCGGCTGTGCCCGGGTTACTTCTTAATGTAGCAAAAGTTAATACAAAAATTAAAAACAAACTACTTCTTAGGACCACTCACTACTCACAGATAAATTCCTTAAACTTTCTATCGGTATAACCTAACATACTTTTACTATTATTTGTTTGTTTATTAAAAGATTTTTAGCAAATCAGGTTTTTAACGGCTCTAGGCTTCATTTTCCGGCGTTAATTTCTTCTTTTGGTTATAGGGTATGCTAATATGGCGAAATCGGAAAATGTTTTTAAGTATTAAGTGATCTGGCTTATGGCTGAATTAGATTAATTATAAATTTAGAATGTTTTAATTTAGCTAAGATTTTTCTAAATAGTTTGTTAATATAATTTCCAGTTTAGATCTAAGTTGTATAAAAAATCCCCTACTACTTTTGAAGTAGGTTACCCTTTTTCTGTATCGAAATTGATGGAAGCTGCCTTTTGGCACTTGGTAACCGATCTTTTGGACAATTCTATAAATTTCGAATGAAATCTTGCCTATGCTGTCATTGGTGAAATATTTTCGCAGTAACGCTATGAAGCTAGATTACTCAACAATTATTTCAGGGTTTTTTGAGAATGATTGTATTTTAGTGCTCTGCGGATCTGGTATTCATGAAAAATCTATTTCGAGTATTTTACTTTCTACTTTTTTTGATTCTTTCTTTGGCCAATTTGAATTATCCTTTTTTGCTTGAATGAATGTTTCTAAAAAATTAAATGAAACTATATGAAAATCATCACCGTTGCGTCAATGAAGGGTGGCGTTGGGAAAACCACCTTAGCTGTCTATTTAGCAGCATTTCTTGCTAAATCTAAAAAAAAAGTTCTCCTGATAGACGCTGACCCTAATAATAATCTGACTGATTTTTTTCTCCGTGATGAGGGGCTGGACACTTTGGAAAAATCCAATCTTTTCCAAGTTTTACTAGGTATGGTTGATGTTAAAGATGCTATTAGGTCTTTTTCGGCTAACCTTGCCATTATTCCTTCAACTCCTGAACTAGCAAAAGCACATGTAGAATTGGCTAATGATCCTGGTTCAATGATTCGATTCCAATCTGAAATAAAATCGCTGAAATATGACTTCATTGTTTGGGATACCCCTCCCTCTTTAACTTATGAACTTTTTTTAGCTCTCTATTGCTCGAATGTAGTTTTATCGCCGCTTGGATTCTCTCGATGGACATTCCAAGGCTTTTCCTTGATTGAAAATGCTTGTAGAAAGATGAAATCTCCGGATCCTATTGGAGTTCCTTGCATTGTGTCTAGAAAAGATTCTGAACGTATTTATGAGTCTGGTTTAGAAAGAATATCTAAATCAATTATTTCAAAGAACATCGCCTATGGGAAGTCTGCAATTCTCGGTAAGTTATTACCAGACAACTCACCCCTTTGGGATGAGTTAAGATCTCTTACAAAGGAAGTTTTATGAGCAGGGAAAGATCGAAACTCATATCTTCTTTGGGTGGCAAAAGGCCAGGAGAAAAAGATTTAGTACAACATTCTTCTAAAGATCTAGACGATGAAGTTGTCAAGATTAACGAACTTCACCAGTCGATGGTATCTAACATGAGTCGCGCCATACAAAGTGCTATTATGATTGGGGAGATTCTAATTAACAAAAAAGCAAGTCTTCCGCATGGTGCTTTTTTGCCTTGGGTTGAGCAGAACGTCCCTTTTTCGCGTGCGACAGCGGCAAATTATATGAGAATGTATGAAAATCGAGATCTCTTAAATGTAAAACGTGTTTTACATTTAAGAGATGCATTAAAGTTACTTTCTGAAGAGTCAAATCAAACGAATAATGAGAAAATCGTAAATAGGCCGCCTAAGGAGATATATAAGGACTATAGATCAGGGAAGGGGCTTTCAAAAAGCGAAAAAGAGATTGTGAGAAATTGGTTAACAGGGAAGGTTTCCAATTTAAAAACGAAAGCCAAAAAGCTAGAGGAAGAAATCAAGAAGTTATAAAATTCAGGATATTTATTCCTTAAACCTCACCCAATTTCATAAATCCAATTATCTTTTTACACATCATCATTCCTGCAAGCATCGGATGCTAAAAGTCCCTAAATAAAGCGACATAGTTATCGTATACCAATATTGGGTTAGAATCATTATCGTAGCGGTGGTAATTACAAAGTGTACAGTGAATGGGAAGAGTTAAGATAAAAAATGGTTGTGTCACAGTCAGGTTAGGTTGAGATAAAGCGAATCGGACGTAAGGGGAACAACCTAACATGCAGCAATTGGCGAAATATAAGAAATTACTAATTTTATTAATTTTGTTTGGGATTTCGCTTAGATCGCAGGTCGTTATTCCTGAGCTAGATACTCCAGGGTACGAATCGAACTTTATGCGAGAAGTATACGGCCGATCTTATTTTTTTGGTAATTTGAGTAGTTGGAATGAGCAGGTTCTTTATTACCAAGATATGCTGCGCGCTTCCTGGGAAGATCAGGTGGACGAGGCAATTTTTGAATATGTAAATTCGGTAACTACTAGTGATAGTGTCAACGATGTAGACGCATACAAAGACTATGTGTTAAAGGAATTGGAATCACAAAAGTCTGTAGCTTTAACTAATTGGCAGGAGGCGGCAAACTTGGATTTGCTAAATAATAGGGAGCAGTTTTTGACAAGGCTCACGAGTAGCCAATTAGATGAGTCCTATATCAGTCGTATGGGCATGACCCAATACTACAATCAGCTAAAAAGTTACCAAGAAGCACAGCGACTACAAAGTGAAATTCAAACGGCAGCTATTTCCTGGTCTCAAAATTTTAATCAGAACTTTCAGCAAGGTATAAGTGATTTTACGACATCGTTTGCCGCGATAGAAAATAATTATCAGAATTTGATAAATTCAATTGATGCGAATGACCAAGCGTTCCAAGCAAATTTAAATGCAATTAATGAATATAAAAGTTTTGTCAAAGATAGCATACGTTCTGTGTTGACCAATTTTGAAGAGGAGTTGGGTAAGACCTGTAATGAGCGTTACGGTTGTGTATATAGGCAAGCTAATGGGGAGTTAAATACAGCAGGTCGGAAGTTGCAGAGTTTAGTTGATCAGATAAAGCCCAAACTTAACGATAATTCCCTTAACCCAACTATGGAGTTAACGTTATTTTCTCAGCAGGTTCGAGATTTTTTAATCGACCAACAAATAGAAGCAGATTCGGAATTTAATAAATACAATCCATGGATAACATCGCTCCAAACGAATCCATTTACTCAGTATGCTTTGTCGGACAATGCATATGATAGTGGGTATGCCTATTCGGATGCAACAAAATCCAATTTGTTGTCATCCGTATTGTATGGCGGATTTGATTACTGGGCGAATGTATCAAGGGCGAGTTCGTGGACTGGGACAGAAAATGATACGACAAATATCCTCCGACTCGTATATGCCCTTCAATTAGACCATTTTAATAATGATTCAAGTTATACACGGTTGAGCAGTATAGTACGAGAATTTTTAGGTCCAGATAAAGAACTGACTACAATCCACCTTGCGAACGCTTTTGCAAGAGATGTGCAAGAGAGTAACACTGCAAAATTTCTAGGGATCCCCATCGCTTATGTGGCTCGAAGTGGTAATGAGGGGAATATGTTGGCCGGAGCAAACAACTTTGCTTTTTTGGGAGTGCCCGACCAAACTATTTGGAGCCACTGGGCTGCGCTGCGCTGTACTCCTATCGGCTGTATTGTAGATCATCATCAGATGGATAGCGTTACCTTTGCGATTTCTTATAGTGTAAAAGATTTAGTGATCGAATCGCAAGCCAATTACTGGAAGGGCATAGATTCGTCAATGCAAGGTCAGGTGGGGAAGTACAATACCGAGATATTACCCGCAGTACAAAACTGGGAAGGTCAGGTTGCAAATTATGACAAGTTTTATACAGAATGGAAGGTGCAAGCAGAGATAGCGAAAGAAAAGGCACAGGCAGATTATGAGGCTTCCTTAGCTTCTCTAGAGGCTGAGAAACAAGCATGGATTGCCAATTCACAAAAAGAGTATAGAGATGGTTATCTTCAGTGGTCAGAGTTAAGCGCAAATGCACAATCCGGCAAAACAGTTGCGGCAGATGTTAGGTCAGAGATAGGAACAATCTCAACAAGCAATAATTACTCAGTGGTAAAGCCTGCAGGGCTTAGCAATTTAGTAGATAGTTTTAATGCGAAATTAGAGACCATAGCAAATCAAGGGTTTACATTCACCGATCAACCAGCGGATTCGTTTTTGAATGCAACAACTCGTTTACAAGCAGGTGAGTCGAATAGTGGCAGTTATACCTTGTTAGGCGCATTTAGCCAAAAGACAGTCAATACAACTTTGGATATTGGTGGAAAAGAGTATAGTTCTATTATTCAAGGAACAACAATAGGTATATATCAATACGCACAATTGGTCTCTGTAAATGATAGCAATAAGGAATTAGCTTTTAGAGAACAGGAGAAGTTACTAAATCAAAATAGCTGGAATATAGAGTATTCATCGATAGAGATCGGAACTATGGTGGATGGTCAATATTCAGGAACTGGACTTAAGGATGAGGCCGCGATCAATAACATACTCAAGGAATTAAATAACGGTGCGCGTTACCAAATTGCTTTGGAGAATTGCCAGAAGGAAGCTCGGGCAAATACCGATTGTTTTTCGGACGTAGTTCATAAAGGAAGATTAGCTGAACTAAGTTCTTTGGGTTATGAATACAAAGAAGGTAAGGTAGTTAGAAAACTTGATAAGTCTGAACAAATCCGCTTAGGCACTTTCAAAGATTATGAGAGTTTGACCCAAGCTGAAAAGGAAGATTTTGGAAGTTGCTATGTTGATCCATCTCTTTGCAAAACCACAAATGGTAAAAGTCTGCTTCGCAAAGATTTTAATTACACAATTGATAAACAAACAAACGTAGCGACATTAACGCGCGTTATTAACAATGGACAGATTGCACATAGAGATGGGGATACCTTTACAAACGGGACACAGCTGGAAACACGTACATTCAACCTCGCACAAGTTAAGACAGTAATGGCCCCCAAGGGTAAAGATCTATTCGATACATGGGGTCATGAGGATTGGGAGAATTTTTCCACACAGTCCACAGAGAAATTAACGTCATTTTACGAGGTGGGTTTAGTTGCGGTAGGCAGAACAACCCAAAATGCAGTAGCATCAATACGCAAAATAGAATCATTCAATGAGAAAAAGTTCCAGAACACTGTGGATGGGATAAAAAACCAAGAGTCTATGCTTAAGGAGTTAGCGCTTGCTTATCTGACTGGAGGTATGGCGGGTATTCAAGCAGCGATAAAAGGCAAGGTAGAGGATAAAATTAACTCTAGTTTAGCAGAAGTATTTATTCGAGCAACAGGCGGAACGATGGAAGATTTGCAGAGGATGACGGATGCGTTTAGCTTTGTTCGTGGAAGGGTGGAACAGAACAAAATCAAGGCAAGAGATAATTATTACTCTGTCAATGATCTTGCAGGTAGTATAGAAAGATTCGGTGTAAAGTATGCTTCTACTGTTTCATCTGTATATGCAGAGATGCCTGTGATTGGACCAATAATTACCACTGCTACGGGTGTATCGATGGCATTGACCAAGGAGGCTTTGGGGAAGAAGAAGTATGAAGAAAGCCTAAACCAGGCAACAGCAAGAAAAGATCGTATTGTAGAAATCAAAGCTAATGAACGCGCAATGGCCAAAAGTTATGTGGATAAAGCGATTGCCCAAGGTACTGGCCTCTCTTTGGAATTAGTTAGCCAACAGAGCACAGATTTCCTCGGAGCTCGAGATGCTGCGCGTGTTAGAAAAGCGAACAATGCCAGATGGGGGGCAATAGACCAAGCTGTAGGTGTAGTAGGTGGGATATTTAAAACAGCCTTCAATGCGTATGGTATGAAGGATCGAGATTTTGCAGCGGCACTCAAAGACGGGAATCGCCTATTATACGCAGGAAATTTGAATACAACCTACGCTGAAAAGGCAGCACTTGCCGGCGCGAACCAATTTTGGGGGATGTCAGGTCCAGGACTATCCTACCAAACGAATGTATTGAAGATTGGCGATAATAAAGGTATTGTTAGAGAGCTAGGACAACAAGCACTGGTGACTGAAATTGCACGTATCCAAGGTTGGGACAAAGACATAGTGAATTCCATAGTTCGTAAGGAATATGGGAAGTATGAACAAAGGCAAACAGACAAAAAAGTCCAAGCTGATGCGATCCGCGATACGGCCAAACTCGCCGCTACCCTTTTGCTTCCTGGAGGGATCGCTGCACTAGCGGGTCAATTTGCAAGTATGGCAGGGCAGATCGGACAAATTGCCGCAAAGATCGTAGAATTGTATAGTCAGTCAAGTAAGTTGTTCACTGCTATTGTGAGAGGAGTAGTGCAGGTCGTAGATGGAACAAGAAACGGGATCAATGGAGTAGTTGCAGGTCTAGGAAATGCTGTGTTAGGTGTTATGGGTACTTCCGGGGTGTTCAATTTTGGCCCTAATATGGGTATTCTGTCCAATTCCGCACTGGGGTTAGGCATTAGTTATGATAAGGATCGTGGATACGGTGGTATGATTGGTATTGGAAATAGTACCACTAATGCAAGTGTAGGGTTCTACCAACATGGAGCTACTAGTTTGGATGCAAGTTTATCGGTGAGTGAATTTTCCCAGTTAACGCTTTCTCATTCTGGAAATTCGACTCAAGTAGGTATGAACGTAAATGCCGGAGACGGTGACCGAAAAGGATTTAACCTGAGTCTGAACTATGACATCCAACAGGGGATGGCATCCGGAAGTATTGGATACACAATGCCTGATGAATCGAGTCCCTTTCACAAAATGGGACTTAACCTGAATTTTGATCGTTATGGAATGACGAGTACTGCCCAATACGACGGTATTAACTTGGCTTCGATGGGTCCTGCTGGGTTCAGTATGCAAGAGATCGACTGGGCTATGTTAAACATCAATGAAGCTCAGGATAGACAAAAGTTTAACAAAGATAAGTTATATTTAGAAGACTTAAATAAAAAGTTAAGTGTTGGAGACAAACCATACATTGATATAACAAAGATTTCTGATAAGGACATTGAAAACCTTGCCGATAATGAAAGAGCGAAAGAAAAACTGATCGCGAGCGGAAGAGAATCAACCGAGAGTTTGAAGGGCCTTGACCCAAAGGAAATCGCATCTAGATTAGATGCACTAAAAGAAGCACAATACACAGAAAATACGGCAACCGGAGCAGCAGTGGCCACCTCGCTTGCCTTCAGCCTACTTGGATTATTTGGGTATAGGAGAGAGGGAGAAGGTGGGGATGTAGCCGAGGGTGAGGTTGGGACCCCAAATTTTTTACTAGATAAACAATTGGCGATTGAAGCTGCTCGAAATAGTGGTTCGGAATTTTTCCGAGATCCATCAACTGGTGAAATTTTCCGAATGGTCGGTGATGGAGATTTTATTATTCGGAAGGCAAGCGATGATGAAATTTATCGATATGAAAATGATATAAAAGCAAGAACAGCTGATTATATTGAAGGAAGAGATAATTCTGAAATCATTTTGGTTAACGATACGAATTCAAGAGGAACCGGAGTAGACTCAGCTGTTAACAAAAAGAGTAACTTCGGCTCTACGAAAGATACGTTACAGGCAAAACAAGATATAGTTGCGAAATTGGGTGAAATAGATCCAGCAACAAAAAATACGCTATCAAAACTGGAAACCGATATTAGGAGAAATGAAAACTATTCTAAAAATCTATCGGAATTTGGAAAAAGAATTTCTAATGAGAAAGACATAGTTCGTTTAATAGACAATCCAGGAGAGCTAGATAAAATTCTGAAAGATCCGTTTATATCGAAAGAAGAGCGCAATTTTTTTAACGGATTGAAACTTGTAATTGAAAGGAACGGTATTCTTCCAAAGAATCAAAGTGATTTAACGGATAATTTTCTGACAGAAGGAAGCAGAGAAACTGCTATTAAAGATGCGTTAAAGGAACTTCAGCCTATTAAAGAATCTGCTATCAAATCGATTGCACTTAAGCAAAAACAGCTAACGGCAGATACGAATGCATTAATTGCAACAGCAAACCAAAAACTCAATGAAGTCATTATAAAGGACAATCAAAAGTACAATGATGACCCATTGAGTCGGGAACAAAGATCCTTGGAACTTAGTAAAACATTGAATAATCCAGCTCAATTCCAGGCCTATATTGATACGCATGTTTCCTCTCGACTAGATATTGCGAATGAGAGAATAGTAAAAAATTCTGAGCGAGCTCAAATCGAGAAAAATCTTAAATCGGCAACTGGGACTGAGAAAAAAGTATTGGAAGGCAAGTTAACTGAGATTAATAAAAGAATTGAGACTTTAGATGAAAACTTGCAATCTTTTAGACTCGGTCGAAAGCTGGGGGAACCAGAGAGCGATTACCTAAAGCGGATGAGTGATTCATTTAAAGGTGAAATTGAAGGAATAGGCAAAATTGTAAAAGATTTAGAGGCTCAGATAGCAATTGAAAAATCAAAGTCATCTCCAGAGAAAGCTAAGATAGATAAACTAAATAGACAGATAATCGAATTCGAAAGCCGACTGCTTACAGCAGAGAATCAACTGGCAAGAGTCAAGGCATACACCGAGGGTGATTCCGATTTCGTTAGTCATAAGGATGAAAATGGTAAATCCGTAAAAATTGCTCTTCCTGCGATTGACGGAGAATTTTCTCCGCCGATTAAAACTAAGGATGGAACTGTAACTTTAAATTCTCATTACGGATCAGATGGTTACGGTACTTCCCTTTCTAGAGTCGATGAATTTGTTTATGGAAATGATCATAAAGGAATTGATGTAGACGGTAAAATAGGAGACAGTGTCCTATCTATGCTCCCTGGAAAAGTCAAGTCGATCACTTATGGAGTTTCCATTGAAGTCCTAAAATCGGAAGCATTGCAAAAAGCAGGTATAAGTTTTGATAAAACATCAGGTAATTTTTATGACAAAACAGGAACCTTACTTAAGCATGAAGAAGTTTTGAAAATTGATCCAAAAGTGAATCCAAATTCACCCGAGCTAAAAGTGAAAGGGGTGCAGTATGATAAAAAAACAGATACCTATTTTGTGATCAACAGTTCTGCAAATAGTGATCGTGTGATACTAACTGACCAGCAGGTGAATAGTTTAAATATAAAACCAGGTACTGAAATTTCCCCCAATGGAAATTCTCTTGTGATTTCCTCAGAAATCAAATCTGGGCCTTTCGCAGGGAAATACGATATTTCTTACAAACACTTAAATGAGGCACCATTCACGGGCTCAAATGAGAATATAGTTCCTATTGCAAAAGGAACCGTGCTTGCACCTGGTCAAAATATTGGAACCTTAGGTGGAACTGGTCGTTCGACTGGCCCACACCTTCATATCGAAATAACAACAACCGAAATGCCAAAAGATGTTCCGAGAGAATATTATGACATACTGGAAAAAGACAAAAATGGGAATGGAACTTTATATAGAATTAATCCTGCTTATTTTATGAAAGAAATGGCTAGCAAAGTAAGTACAGGATATGACGTATGAGAAAATATACATGGAAATTAAAGTTGGCAATGTCAATTAATCTTAAGGCCTTTATAATAGTTTTAATGGTTTTCGTTCAATGTAAGTATTTTGAAAAAGTAGAAAAGCCGGGTTATGGAAATACATGGATGGAAGGACCCAAGGAGGAGTTACTTGAAGGAAATATTTATTATATTCGAAATAATGTAGATACAAACAGCGAATACCTATTTAAAAGACTCAATCTTGATCCACGTGCAATTGCAAAGTTAGGTGTTGTACCTTATATTAGAAAATTGGAAGGCTATTTTAAGAATAAAAGTTATGAAGACGTAAGTTATGAGTTGGATACGAAATTAAGTGAGGCAATTGCAATAAAATTTGGTTTACTAAAGCTGGTAGAAAATGACTACGGAGAAAAGCGAATTGAAAATTACGGTGAAGACGAAATTAAAAAATATGTTGCATTTATCTCAGCAAGTTTAGAAAAAAAACAGGGAATTTGTAATCTTTCTAAATTCTTTGAAACTCAGTATAAAAAAATCGAAATTAGAGCCTATCAAGCTTTCGATCCTTTTCTTGATCCGGAGACAAAGGAACCTCTATATTATAATCTCACTTATAGAATTGACTTCGTCCACAATCTAGATCCAAAACTTAGTGAGGACTCAAAAGAGAGGACTCATGCAATTACAATTGCGATGAGATTTAACCCCAATAGAAATTCTACGGATATTGAGATTTCCCGGATTATTAACCACTGTCCCATTCCAGAGCTGCAAGATGCAGAAGAGGAAGAATGAGAAGGGATTAACGAAAGTTCACCTTTCTCCCGCGCCACTGATCGAAGCGGAAAACCCTCCGACCACTTTTCTCTTCGAGTGGATTCCATTTATAGCAATAAAATATTTGTCTTATCGAAATGATTTAAAGTGGTGGGAGAGATTGCAGCGGAGAGCGGGATCGGCTAATCGTAGTTGGCGTGCTACATCTAACACATTCGAGGCGCCAAGATTCGAACTCCCGAACACAGAAAATACGGCAACCGGAGCAGCAGCGGCCACCTCGCTTGCCTTCAGCTTACTTGGATTATTTGGATAGGGAGAGGGAGAAGGTGGGGATGTAGCCGAGGGTGATGACTCTTCCTTTATCCCTGAAAATTTATACGAAATCGGTTCAAGAATTAAAGATGTTTACGATGGAAAATTAAAAGTAGTAGGCGAAATCATGTTTGATGATGGCATTAAATATGCCAAATTGTCAGATGGCTCTCTTATCAGCGTTTCGAATGTGCTTTCTTACAATAATCGAAACGCTGAAGCTAAATTCATTTTGGCAAGTGATCCCCAAATCTCAAAATCTGAAAAAAATACAGATGCCCCAGTAACCAAGGAAAGGGATTACCAGGAAATAAAAGCTGAAACAATAAAAAAACCTATCAAAAGAAACGATTGATCGTGTAACAGAAAAACATAAACAAGATCTTCCCGAGAAGAGACAGAAAGTAGCGGAAGAAGCAGAACGAAAGTCATTAGAAAAAATCAAAGAAACGAAAGCAAAGCTGGCTAAAGATAAAGAAACTGTTGGAAATTGGATTAAACCTCCTATTTCTGCTTCAAACAAGCAGGAAATTATCAAAACAGGCATTGAAGAAAGAACGAATGCTGAACTATCTAAAAGCCAGGAAAGAAAAAGGGAACTGGATCAATTAGCGTTAAGCAAGCAAGATGCCCTTAAGAATAAGCTAGCAGAGGGACGTAAAAAAATAGATTTAGAAACTGATCCTTCGGGGAATATTCTTAATTTAGGAATCGGGGGCTCTATACTTACTCCTACTGATTCTAGTATTCTTATTGGTAGAGACACTAAGGCACTCTCGACGTTTTATACTCAGACTTATAAGGATTTAGCAAAAACTCTTGAGGTCGATAATGCTAAGAGTTTGCTGAAAGGAGAGGAAGGGAAAAAGTTTGCAACGAGCGAACTGAAAGATGTTCAGCTGCTATTTGATTATTTACCTAAAAAGGAACGAGAAGCTGCAGAAAAACAATTAAAAGAGCAAGGATTGAATCCTCCTCCATATGGTTTATCTGACGATCCTAATGTTGCTTCGGAATTAAGAAAGTCTTATGAACGACTGATTGTGAATGTGGTTTTGCAAGAGAGAGCAATTTCTGGACTAAAAAAAGAATCTCAAACATTGGACACTACTATTAAAAATCAAACCAAAGCGATTACAAATGAAGTGACATCACTTGTTAATTCGGTAGAAAAACGTGAAAAAGAAGCTTCTGAAGTAACAATAGTAACCACTGATCCAAAATCAGGTAAGATACAATCAATAAAGGTCGATATCCGCGATCCAAACATTAGCGCTGAACATAAAAAATTAGCTGAAAAAGCAATATATGAGAATGAGCAAAGAAAAGTGGATAAAGAGCTAACCCAAGCTCTTAAAGAATTTGACAAAACACAGGAAAAGATTCTGCAGAATGAAATCTTTGATGAAGCTGTTCGATTGGAACTTAACCAATTGAACACTCTCTCTGGCAATGAGCTCCTTGCGATCAGATTGGAAAATCCTGGAGCAACTCTAAAGCAGTTAGAAGATATCCAAAAGCAAAAACTGAAAGAAAAAATAGCAGGGAATGCTGAGCATATAAAGGAGTTGGAAAGCCTACAACTAGAGAATAGAGCAAAACAAATTTCCAATATGCTTCAGATGAACCAACACGGGAAAATCAATAGTGGAGTTGCAAAACAGCTCCTTAGTACATATGAAGTTTTCCAAAAAATGGATATAGACAAGATTTTAGCAGATGTTCCCGATTCTAAAAAAGCAACGGTTCGAGCTTCATTAGATTTGATCAAGAATATGGGATCCGATAGTGATTTTGCCTTGAAAACTGCTTCTGCTTTGTGTAACGTCATTTCAGGCTGGGAAGCAGCGATGCTGGCGGGGAGAAAGATAGAACCAGACTTTGCCAAGTTTTATGTAGAACAGGTAATAAAAGGTGAGATTACAGTTGGAACTCATGGAGGGAAGCAAGCTGTGTTCTATGGTTCAGGAAAGGATTATATCAATCCATCTCATTCATTAGACAATGTGATTGGTAGGGACAAAAATACAGTTCTTGCAGAGTTGAACAAAGGCCCAAACAAAGTAGCGGTTGTAGAAATTGATACTGACGCAACGCCTGATGGGAAGGGTAACCACTTTATCTTGGCATACCAAGATAATAATGGGGACTGGAGATTACAAGACCATACAAGTGAAATTGAATGGAGAAATGGTGGGAAGCTAGAAAGTGCATTAAATCAAAATAAAATTACCAGCATAAGGATACTAGATTGATGAAAAAAATATTACTAATTCTATTTTTAATTACACTTGGAAACTGTGATCACAAAGTAAGTAACAAGTTTGAAAAGTTCAATGGTTATTACTACTTTGACGGTACTTTACAGAGATTTAAAAACCATGGGTTCGAGAATGGGTTAAATTTTAAATATATGATTTTTGATCAGGCAGACTCGATGATTTCAGTCGTTGATGTAAAAAATAATAATGTAATAAAATATAAAGTGGATATGGTTGACGAAGATGAACTTAGGATAAAGTTAAATGAATACATATACTTTAACTTTACTGAAGATAAAAGAAGTGATAGAGTAGTGCAAGAAATAAACTTCTATACCAAATCGAAAGATCCTAAAAATTCCTTCCTTGATATTGGTTACAAATCAGGTAATGTGAAGAGTATTGAAGACGCAAGAACACAATTAGACCGGTATGAAAAGGAAAACAAAATTTTCGAAGAAAACCTTCCACCTGGTCAAGAATAATACGTTCTAACTAGATCGTTGACGAATTGAGGAACTATTCATATCAATTTGCCAACGATCGGAGAAAAGGACTCCGATAGAGTTGAATATCGAATTATCAGTTAGAACGCGCGAAATTTTTAAAAATATCTGTTGTTTTAAGGAACTTAAGTGGAGAATACCCTAGCAAAAAAAAGAACCAAGACTTAATGCTTCCATAGGTAAAAAAAGTCTTAGTTCTTTGATAAGTCTGTATTTGAACGACTAATTTTAACTCTACTGTTCTACACAAACGACTCGATTTGTTAGGACACATGCGCTTGTTGTTACATCCACTAAGCTTGTTGTGCTGGCTCCGACAACACCAGTCAATCCGTTTAAGGCACCATTTGGCGAACTCCAACTAGAACAATTGTCTCCATTCACTAGATTTCCACCGGTGATTGTCATACCCGTCCAAAAGCGAGTACCATTAGTTCCGAGAGCAAAATTCATTTGCATTGGGTTGTTGGAATCAAGAAAAATTCTGTTGGAAGTCGTCGTAGCACCAGTTGTGTTAGAGGTGTCTGTGCTGTTAGAATAAAAAGTATTGGCTTTTAATACCCAATCAGTATAGGTTAAGGTGCCTGTTGGATTTCCAAGAACTTCTCTGACTCCAGGAACGGTAACCATCGCCTTATAAGTTTTACCGCGTTGTCGATTGATATCAAAATTACAAACTGCATCAGGTCCCTTGATTCCACCGGAACCGATGTTACCTATCGAAGGTTCTGATAAAAAAATATGGCATCGCGTCGAACAAGGTGCTGAAGCCGTTGCTTGTGCAAGAACAAGAGCGAGTAAGGTGGTATCGTTATCATCCTCTGACTTCTTGCAAGCACCTAACATAACCATTATAAATAACAAAACTAAAATGACCTGATTATTGAATTTCATGAGTGTCAATTTGACATATTCTATCATCGCAAGCAAGTCTAAATTTAGATATTTACAGCTAATTTTTAATGCTTTTTTACAACTGATCTAATTATAGGTTATCTAGTTTGAATTAGATTTGCTATCGTAGCGACAGTAATTACAAAGTGATCAATAAATGGTAAAAGCTAACATATAAAGTGATTTTCTAATAGCTAGATTTGGTTGAGGTAAAGTGAGCTGAAGACGCAAAGAGAGGAACCGCCGTTAGATTTGATCCGTTAATGTAGGCCTCGCAAAACAAATGAGAGACGCCGATAAATATATGAATCAATTCGCTGGAAAATGGGTCGTTAGTTATTTACAAAATATCTGAAAAAATTCTTGTACTTTTTCCAATCCATGTTTCACTTGTACCGTCTTAGGTGAAGATCCAAAAAGACGCGATTCCCCCTCGAGTTTGCCCTCTTGGGGGACCTTTCTCCCTTCCCAAAAAACTCCAGAAATTATGTCTCATTGTGATTGACAAAATTCCTCCTTTGGATTTAGGTTTTACTGTCCGGTAATAGGCATTTGTCGGATGAGGTAGGCAAAGACCTCGGATCACTTCACCTAACTTGATCCCTTGCCATAAAAAGAATGTTAAATGGTTTGGCCGAAGGCGTGTCTAGGCAAATCGAAGGGACAACATGAGACAAGGAATTTGGATCCCTGCTCGTATCGAGAGTAGGAAGGACCTTTCCATATCTGAGAAGGTAATCCTTTCAGAAATTGAAAGTTTTACATCGAATGGAAAGTGTTTTGCATCAAACGAACATTTTGCGAATCTTTTGGGGATAAGACCCGATACTGTTTCGCGCATGATTTCCAGGCTGAAAAAACGAGGGTTTGTCATTCAAACTGGATTTGACGGCCGTAGACGTTACCTTTGTTTGGGGTCTGCCTTGGATGAGAGTACGAATCATACGGAATTGCCCACTAGGGAACCACATCGCAGAGTTGAGACTTTCTCCCAACCAGCCTTGGACAATCTACCACCTCCTATACAGAAGAATTCATTGATTGTTACAAAGGAACAGTACAAGGGAATGTTAAACAAATTTCCCGAAGCAACCAGAAAGGCCGTTGAACGAATCTTATTTGAAGGAGAAACTCCTTCTTCCAAACATTTGGCAAGAATTGTAAATTCACTAACAAGTGTTGTTGTAGGAGATGGGTGAGGGTGGGATTTTTTTTGTATATTGGGAAAGAATTATTCTTTTCAATCTCCAGTAAGTATAATAAAGTATACTTGCTGGAGAAAGCAAAACAATGTATAAAACACACAGGGTTGTAATGGAAGAACTTTCGTCTTTTGCTTCTCCAAAATCTAAATTGAGCAAAATGATTCGATCTAAAGAGATTCTCCATTTAAAGAGAGGAGTTTTTCTAGAACCAAATGATAAAACGAATTCCATGTTTAGTATTGCTTCGGTGTTATATGGCCCATCGTATATATCTTTTGAATCGGCACTTGCACACTATGGCATGATTCCAGAGAGGGTGAAGGGGATCATTTCCGCAACGTACAACAAAAATAAAAACAAGAAGTTCCATACACCTATTGGCGACTTTTATTATTATTATCTTCCAAAGTTTGCGTATCCATTTGGAATTGTTCGCAAAGAAGAAGGAGAACAAGGTTTTTTAATTGCTACACCTGAAAAAGCAATCCTGGATTTGATTTACAAAAATTCGAAATTAAAAGAAGTAAAAGAACTTAAGGATTTTCTAATAGAAGACAAAAGAATTGAGGAAGAGTGGTTATCGAGACTAGATGAGAGTGAGGTCGCAAAATTATGTTTAATTTATAGACAACCTCAATGTTTATTGTTCCCAAAAATGCTAAGGAAATATTATGCATAGCGCTGTAGAAAGTATGCTGGAAAAATATCAGTGTAACACTGCTGATGATTATAAAAATGCATTAAAAGAAATTATACAAGAGATTGCTCTTTTAGGTCTTTTCCGGAATGGATTTTTTAATCACGCAGCATTTTATGGAGGAACTGCCCTAAGAATTTTTTATAAATTAGATCGTTTCTCCGAAGATTTAGATTTCAGTCTATTTCGTAAAAATAAAAAATTTCAACTCAACAACTATTTAAGATCTCTTGAGGATGAATTGGGTTCCTTTGGTTTTGAAATGTCGGTCGAGATGAAAACAAAAAAAAATGAAAGTCAAATTCAGTCTGCATTCATTAAAGGAGGGACCCTTGTTCATCTTATTAAGATTAATACTAATCAGAATCTCGGACTTAACGTTCCAGACAATGAACAATTGAAAATTAAATTAGAGATCGACATCGATCCTCCTTCAAAAGCATCCTATGAAACTAAATACCTTTTAAAGCCAATCCCGTTTCCCGTAACACTATTTACCAAACCATGTTTATTCGCAGGAAAGATACATGCAGTATTATGTAGAGATTGGAAATCCCGCGTAAAAGGAAGGGATTTTTATGATTTTGTTTGGTATTTGGGAAACAGAACGCCAGTTGATTTGACTCATCTAAAATCGAGGATGGTACAATCTGGCCATTTAGATCCAAGTGAAAAATTGACTCTTCCCATTTTAAAACAAATGCTGATCGAACGCTTTAAAACAATTTCGATTTCGCAAGCAAAAGCAGACATCCAACCATTTATAACGAATGCAAATGTATTAGATCTTTGGTCACCAGAGTTTTTTATACAAATTACAAAAGATAATTTAGAATAGAAAAGGTGTTTGTTCGATAGGAAAATTGAAACATAGTTTGCCTTTAGAATCCAAACCAAAACGAATTGTCATGCCATTAAATGACCAGTAAAATGGTCAATAGACTGATCATATAGAGTTTATGAAAATTACGAGAACCTATTCTAAGATGGCAAGGGAAGCATCTGTGTTACTCGGCAAAGAAATCCAAGTTGCTAGAAAGGAAAGAGCTTGGTCGGAACAAGTGCTTGCCGATCGAATTGGTATTTCGCGAACCACTTAGCAAAAAATAGAAGCAGGTGATATGACCGTGGCAATTGGTTTGGTTTTCGAAGCGGCCGTCATCCTTGGCATTCCCATCTTTTTGGAAGAGAATCCTTCCCTTTCCAAATCCATTCGAAAAACAACAGACAAGTTGACTTTGTTACCAAAACGAATCCGTAACAAAACAAAGAAGGTGAAAGATGACTTCTAAAGAAGCCTATGTTTGGATTTGGTTAGAAGAGCTCTTCCGAAGACTAGTCTTCAATATCCTTTGTGGCAACACCGACGACCATGTAAGAAATTATGCTGCCTTTTGGGATGGAAATTCTCTTACGCTTACACCGGCCTACGATATCTGTCCGTAAGCACGATCTGGGAACGAAGCATCCCAAGCCATGCTCATCTCCGGTGAAGACAGAAGGAATCGAATTGAGGTTTGTCTCAATGCTCGCAATCAATTTCTACTTTCGAAAGCTAAGGCCATGGAGATTGTAAAACACCAAATCCATACCATTGAAAAAAGTGGAAGTCTGTTGGCGACGAGGTCAAGTTAAGCCAGGTGGACAGAAATCTTCTTTGGAAACGACAGTTTTTGAATCCATATTCGATGAAAGGTGTGAAAGGTTAGGAAACAGTAAAAATGAGTAGCTTAAAGTGCGCATTAAACTACTAAGATGTTATCGCTTCCTTTTTACGATTCCAAATTTATATTTCAATACATGATTGGACGGCTGATTCGTCTTAAATGAACCGTACAGCGTTTACACCATCTAGCAATGAAAAACGAATCCTTTATGAATACGAAACTCGACAAAACACCCACGTTTCCTGTCGAATTTGTCGAAATTGTCGAATTTTTACACCAAAAACAGCATAGAGGATCACTTCACAATGCTTGAATTTTGGAGAGTGCTGCATTGGTTCTAAGCGACTTTATCATGAGAATTCACGTTTGAAATCGGAATCCTATTTAGGTTTGGTACCTTCGGTTGGTAATGATGGGAGCTTTTCTGTTTCGACTTTATTTTCCTTGGATAAGGAATTGTTTTCAAGGAAGGAATGAAAGCTCTTAAGTATTCTTGCAAATAACCTCGTTTCTGGATCCAATGCAACATACAAATGACTCGATGGAATAACTCAGAATTGGTCTCTGTTTCAGGGAATCTTCGATAAATCCTTTTTATGATACGTTTACTCAAATAGTGATTTGGTTCTGATACAAATCCAAAAGACGATAAATCCCAATTCAATTTATCTAGTTCTTTGCCATGCTCTGGTGATTCTTCTCTTCCGCAATATCCAAAGTATTTTACTCCATCCCCTTTTAACTTATCGAACCATAGTTTATTCGCCTTTCTTTTGGGACCATTTTGCATTGGAGGATTGAACAATGTATTCGCTAGATTTTCCTTTAGTTTCCGTTTAAAGTTTCTGATTTGTCCTTTCGGTATGAAAACGTATCCATGGAGGTGAGGGTTGTATTGTCCATCAATTGCATTGCCTTCAAATGTCGTGATTGGTAGTTCTAATCCTTTGATATGATTCTTATAAATAGAGTAGTTCATCTGTTTTAGTGTTTTGTGAAGAGCTTCTTTTAATTCTTTCATATCTGCTTCCTTATCTCCTCTGCTTAATGTGAAAACATATCCAGTGTATCCACGTTTGCTATATACCGCATGGTTCTTCTTATTGTATTCTTTTAGGCAATTCCACGTTGTTCGATTCGTGACTCGCTTCACATCTTTAATGTTCATCGATTCTTTGCCGTATTCTAGTTGAAGTTTCTTCCATTTCACTTCACAGATTCTATTTAGGTTATTATTCCTTAACCTTTGTTTGGTTGTACTGTCTGGGCATGGCTTGGCCATATACTTTTTTCTCCTTCTTCAAAAATTCGAAAGCCCGACAACAGATCACAAGGACTTTGGGTCATCGCACTTTCTGGGGTTTTCAAAAGGAGGTCGTTTGGACGCCAAGTGATAACCTTGACTTTATCCTAGCGAATAATCGGATATCGGAGAACCGATATCGCATATTTTTGTAATTATTTTCATTTTCGCTGTACGAAAAAAAATTCATGAAATTCAAATTGTGAAGTTCAGAAAACAGGCTCTTAAAAATTCGGTAATCGTAATTATTATAATATACTTACGTGATTTATCCGCACTCTGCTACATTTGATGCATTAAGTGATGAAGTTGTATGGATGAATTTTTTTATTTCCGGGGTTCTTCCGAGTATTTACTCGGAGAAACCCTCACTTACACAAACGCGAATTATGTGCTGCAATTGCTGCAACCATATAAGATCACCTGAAAGAGTATCAGGAAATCCAAAAAGAGAGAGCCTATCTAAAGACTTGGATCCTCTAATTCCTCATTCATTTGGGAAGTGGAGGTCATCTCTTCATAACTTAACTGAGGTAGGATCGTTTTCATTCGAATGGATTCTTGAATATCCGTTTTAACTTGTTCAAGAGCCTGTTTGAATTTTGGATCATTCTTTGACCATTGCGTTATGATTGTATGATTTTTATTCAGTTCTTTTGCCGTTTCACGGTAACTATATCCACTTTTGATTAAGACCAAAGCGGTTTGTTTTTCGGCTGATAGACCGGGGTAGGGGTTCCCGAAAATATCATTTCTCTTATGCAATGCCTGCATGATATTCATTACAGATCTTTGAATTTGATCCGTGGTCAGGTAACTTTCTTGTTTGGTAGCTAATTGATTTTGCAAATCGATTCTCCTTAATTGAATTACCTTGATTTTATAAAGTTTTCCGATATCGGAGAACCCCATTTTGCGATTTATCGATATTTCATAAAAAAAATTTCAGATTTTTGATTCTTGCCCATTCGAGCGAAAATATCGTAATTTTTACCAAAATCGAACTAGATCTGGTATTGTTTTCAAAATTTCTAAGATTTCATGCGTTAAGGTGCTGATGGAACCTATAGAAAATATTTTAAAAAATTTTTCTAAACGAAAGTTGCCTTTTACAGAAATAATTGGCAGGATAAAAAACTTTTCTTACTAATCATGATTCTAAATTAAGTTCGAGCACATGGACAAACAAACTATAGATGCGTATGATCGGCCGACCGATACTTATTTCGATAGGCAAGAACGGTTCCATCATAGTTATATTTCGGAAATCGAATTTTACCTAAAAGAGAGTGGAGTCACTCATGCAAATGTATTGGATATAGGAACTGGTTCTGGTAAATTTGTAGAACAGTTAAACTCGAATGGTTGGAATGCGATTAGAATCTAACCCAGTAGTCAGATATTAGATCGTATTAGCGCAAACCATCCTCATCGCGCTCTGAAAATTCAAATGGGAAGTCTTCCTCATTTACCAACATTTTCTGATTCATTTCATTTGATCTCTGCTTTCGCAGTTCTGCAACATATTCCAAAGCAAGATTTATTTTTATCCTTATTCAACATCAAACAAAACTTAAAAGTCGGTGGGTATTTTGTTTTTAGTTTACCTGAAAATCGAATGGATCTGGATAACGATTCACGAGACAAAGAGAGAAGACTCCATTGCCTTTATCATTTAAAAGAGATAACTATGATTTTAGAACAACTTGGTTTCCAAGTCATTATGGAATCACACTTCTCAGACAGTGAATACCGTGGTTGGTCTTGGTCTTTCTGCATTCTCAAGTTAGAACACAAACAATCTCTTCCTTTGGATACCATTGACTCCCTTCTCAATCGCGAAAGAAAAACTGCCACTTACAAACCTGCATTACTCAGAGCACTCTGCGATATTGCTTTAGAAAATCTTAATTTAGTCGAATATGTATCGGATCATGTATTCATTCCCATCCGATTGGTTGCAGAAAAGTGGGTAGTCTACTTTTGGAATCTTTTCTCTGCACCTATCTATTTACCGCAGGTATCCTCTGATAAACTAGATAAACCTTCGAGTTTGCGAAAAACTTTTGCATCCTTACAATCAAAGCTCAATATCTTAGATGATTTTTTAGAGAAACAAGCCTTGTTCCATTCAGGCAAACTCATCGATATGGATTTGCAAAAACATATGAATTTGTTTCTAGGGCAGTGGGAACAAACGATCATCAAAGGACCTATCCAATACACATCCAATGGTGATTTGTTTCACTATGATCCTAAACGACAAATGATTTCGATGCCGATTGCAATCTGGCGAGAGTTTGTTCTATTTGAGTCTTGGATCCGTGATGCGGTGATCTTAAGATGGGCCGGAGAAATCGAAAGGCTTTCTCGCAAGTCCGTTCGAACAGGACTTGCCTTTGATTATTTAATGATGGGTCAAAACTTAGAACGCAAACAAAACCAAGTCCGTAGTTTATTCTTAAAAAAAACTGACTTAGCTTGTATTTGGACAGGCAAACCGTTAAACAAATCGAATCTAGACATTGATCACGGCATTCCTTATGCATATTGGAAAAATAACTACCTATGGAACTTATTCCCAACAGATACAAAATCCAATCGAAGGAAAAGTGAGAAGATACCAAGTGCCGAATTGATTATGAAAAGTGAACTTCCCATTCGAGACCATTGGATATATGTTTTTCAATTAAGACCGAATCAATTCACCTTTGAACTCAAAAACTTTTTAGGAAAATATTACGAAGCGAGGGATTGGGATAAAACTTTGTTTGCTTTGTTTCAAGAGACAGCAGAGACAATAGCGAGTAGACGAGAGGTTTTGCGGTGGGAAGGTGAGTGAGAGGGGAAGTAGTAAAGCTCTGAGGGTATAGCTTCGCCCCATGAGTTACAGGAGAGGATTTGAATAGTGACATCTTCTCAATTGATGAGATGATAGAGTGGTCGAAAAAAGAATATGCAATATAAATATTTTAGGTATGCGAAGATGGTTTTAATAGAATTAAATGTCCCATCTCGAATCGGAAGGCGAGACTATACAAATTGAATTTTGAAAAGAAATTAAAAATGAATGGTGCAACTCAAAATATTTTTTCTACTTTTCACTAATCGAATCCTCGTTAGACTTTGTTTTGTCCTACCTGAAAGGTAAATTATCTCAATGAAAGAATCTTTAAAAACAGACATTCACACTCCGCTATTATCTATTTTATATAAGTTTCGCGAAGCCGCTAAATCAGAACGAGAAAAGGGAACTTATTTTGAAGAATTGGTTCTCTTGTATTTTAGAAATGAACCATATTATAAAGACTATTATTCCGATGTTTGGATGTATTCCGATTGGGCGAAGTTAGAGGGAAAGGATGCAAGAGATGTTGGAATTGACCTTGTTGCCAAAACTCGCACGACCAATGAAATTCATGCGATCCAATCTAAATTTTATGATGCCAATTATAAAATTCAGAAAGCAGATATCGATAGTTTTTTTACAGCTTCGGGACAAAAGCCATTTGTAAAGCGGATCATTATTTCTACAACCAACCTTTGGTCGGAACATGCAGACGGTGCACTTCACAACCAAACTCCTCCCGTGACCAAAATTGATCTCTCTGATTTAGAAAATAGTGTGATTGATTGGAACAAATTCAAATCTAAAGAAGTTGTTCCATTAAGAGAGCAGAAGAAATTACGTGACCACCAAAAAGAAGCTCTTCTTGGTGTGACTAGAGGACTCCAAACAGCCGACCGAGGAAAACTCATCATGGCTTGCGGAACGGGAAAAACATTTACCAGCTTAAAAATTGCAGAAGAGATGGCGGGCAAAGGCAAACGGGTTTTATTTCTCGTTCCGAGTTTATCACTGCTTTCGCAATCCTTAACAGAATGGACACAGGAAAGTGCGATTGAGCTTCATTCGTATGCAGTGTGCTCTGATAGTGAGGTGGGTAAAAAACGAGACAAAAACGAAGACGTAGTTGAAACCATCGAAACTAATTTGAAATATCCTGCCACTACTGATGCAAAGCGCCTAGCGGAGGAAGTTGGAAAGAGACATGACCAAAGTCATATGACTGTCGTTTTCTCCACCTATCACTCGATACAAGTTATTAGTGATGCACAAAAAAAGCACAAAATGGAAGCCTTTGATTTGGTGATCTGTGATGAAGCACATCGTACGACAGGAGCCACCTTTGAAAGTGAAGACGAAAGTCATTTTGTCAAAGTGCATGACAATTCTTTTTTAAAAGCCACCAAACGTCTGTATATGACGGCAACTCCCAGGATTTATGGAGATACAGCTAAAGTCAGTGCGGAAAAGGACAATGTGACACTTTGTTCGATGGATGATGAGAAACTGTTTGGAAAAGAACTCTATGTCATCAACTTCTCTACGGCAGTGAGTCGGGGTCTTCTTGTAGACTACAAGGTGATCGTTCTTGCCGTAGATGAAAACCATGTCAATGCAAGACTACAAAAACTTTTAGCAGATGAGAACAACCAAATCAAAGTAGATGATGCCGCAAAAATCATCGGATGTTGGAAGGCTCTTAGCAAACAAGGCTCAAGGGAAACTATCCCTGGTTTGGAATCTCCCATGAAACGAGCCGTTGCCTTTTGTCAGGTGATCGAAATCCAAAAAGGTGCCAAAACCCACAAAGTGAGTTCCAAACTCATTGCCGAAATGTTTGCCAATGTGATCGCGGCGTATCAAGAAAAAGAAGAAGACCCTCATCCACTGCTTTGTGAAGCCGAACATGTGGATGGAGGAATGAATGCTGGTGAAAAAGAAGCCAAACTCCAATGGCTAAAAGAACCCACTCCAGACAATGTCTGTCGAATTTTAAGTAATGTTAGGTGTCTATCGG
>NZ_RQFW01000027.1 GCF_004770145.1 Leptospira bourretii
TGCCACTCGGTCCCGGTAGAACAAATTTTCCACTCTTCACATCGGATAAAAATTTATCGATTGTTCCATTGTTTGAGATAGTTCCCAAATATGCTTTGGCCAAAATGACTTTTTGGTTTTCCCAAGCAAAGGCTTTCAAGTTGTCCATTCCTGAGATGATAGAGGAATCTAAACTGTATCCTGATTGGTCTAACTTCGTTTTTAATGTTTCAAATCGAGTCAGTGAGGCACCAATTTGATCCATAGACTGATCCAATGGCAATCCTTGTGTTTCCAATCCATCAATCATAGATCGAAGTTCTGCAAATAGTTTGGCTGCTTCTTCTGCTGTT
>NZ_RQFW01000028.1 GCF_004770145.1 Leptospira bourretii
TGCCACTCGGTCCCGGTAGAACAAATTTTCCACTCTTCACATCGGATAAAAATTTATCGATTGTTCCATTGTTTGCAATGGTTCCTAGATATGCTTTGGCCAAAATGACTTTTTGGTTTTCCCAAGCAAAGGCCTTCAAGTTGTCCATTCCTGAGATGATCGAGGAATCTAAACTGTATCCTGATTGGTCTAATTTCGTTTTTAATGTTTCAAATTTAGTAAGGGATACACCAATTTGATCCATTGACTGATCCAGCGGCAATCCTTGTGTTTCCAATCCATCAATCATAGATCGAAGTTCTGCAAATAGTTTGGCTGCTTCTTCTGCTGTT